>JBKJPR010000462.1:0-4582 GCA_046594275.1 Sediminibacterium sp. | reverse complement strand
TTGGCGGATGGCTGATTATTTCACACAGCATCTTATGGGCGACAAAACAGACAGAAGCGCAGATATCGAAGAAATGAACCGCGAGATCGAACAAAGCGGCCCGAAAAGCGGAGGCAGAAGATAAGTAAGTCTGGGGTATAAAGTCTGGAGTCAGGAGTTAGAAGTCTGGAGTACAAATACACTTCCGACTCCAAACTTCTGACTCCTAACTCTTCTCCGGTTTAATAGATATTCTACTTCTGCCTTGCTGGCGCAATCGAATATGAAAATACCTGACCAGTTGCCATTATCTCCAAATGGCCCGGCTACTTTTAATTTGCCTTCATAATATAACCTTTTATATTGGCCATATGACCTTCCTGGATATTAGCCGATGTAGCAGAGTCATGCGTGCGGTTATTCCCTTTCAGAAGCATCACAAAAAAGTATTGTTTAATCTGGTTCTCTGGCTTTTTTTCAACTTTTTGTTTTTCCCGTACCGATAACAGGAAAGGCACCATCATGAGTAATAACAAGGTTTTATTCTTCATAAATTTTATTTGTGTAAAATAAATATACAAATGGAATTGGATGCAATCCCCCAAAAGCCAAGCCATTGTTCTTACCTGAAATATTTTTGTTCAGGGTAGCAATAAATAAAACTGCCCCAAATCCACTTCCGCTCACCCCATCCCTTTAATTTTGCCCCAAACCCCAAACCCCAAACCCCCCAATGGCTGCCAGAACAGATCTATTCCAGTCTCCCGATTATTTTATGGTAGACGATCTATTGACCGAAGAACATAAGCTTATCCGTGAAACGGTTCGCAATTATGTGAAGAAAGAGATAACGCCTATTATAGAAGATTATGCCCAACGGGCGGAGTTTCCTGTGCAAATAGTGAAGCAAATGGGAGAATTAGGTTGTTTTGGCCCAACAGTGCCTGAACAATATGGCGGGGGCGGACTGGATTATATCAGTTATGGCCTGATGATGCAGGAACTGGAACG
Organism: Sediminibacterium sp.; assembly: GCA_046594275.1. Taxonomy (GTDB): domain Bacteria; phylum Bacteroidota; class Bacteroidia; order Chitinophagales; family Chitinophagaceae; genus Sediminibacterium. The sequence goes on along the minus strand of JBKJPR010000462.1, from coordinate 3,592 downwards.
TGGCGACAGCGGCGTACGCAGCACTGCCAGTGTACAGGGCAGCCTGGTGATGTTCCCAATTTATGCCTATGGCAATGAGGCGCAGCGAAATAAATACCTACCCAAACTGGCCAGTGGCGAATGGCTAGGGTGTTTTGGTTTAACAGAACCCGATCATGGCAGTGACCCGGCCGGTATGCTCACCAATATAAAAGACGCCGGCGATCATGTGATCCTGAATGGGGCTAAAATGTGGATCAGCAATGCACCGTATGCACAGGTGGCAGTTGTATGGGCAAAAAATGAGCAGGGTGAAATACAGGGAGTGATCGTGGAAAGGGGCATGGAAGGATTTTCAACTCCCACCACCCATGGCAAATGGAGCCTTCGTGCCAGCGCAACAGGCGAACTGGTATTCGATAATGTCAAAGTTCCTAAAGAAAATATCTTACCCAATGTAAAGGGATTGAAGGGGCCGCTGGGTTGTTTAACCAAAGCACGTTACGGAATTGCCTGGGGTGCCCTGGGCGCTGCCATGGATTGTTATGATACTGCCCTGCGCTACAGTAAAGAACGCATTCAGTTCGACAGGCCGATCGGCGGGTTCCAGTTGCAGCAGAAAAAACTGGCAGAAATGATCACAGAAATCACCAAGGGACAATTATTAGTGTGGCGCCTGGGGGTTCTTATGAATGAAGGAAAGGTTACGCCGCAACAGGTGAGCATGGCTAAACGAAACAGTTGCGAGATAGCCGCCAACATCGCCAGGGATGCACGGCAGATGCTCGGGGGAATGGGTATCACCGGGGAATACAGCATCATGCGCCACATGATGAACCTCGAAAGCGTAATCACTTATGAAGGGACACATGATATTCATTTGCTGATTACGGGGATGGATGTGACGGGGCTGAACGCATTTAAATGAGGATTTTTTTAACACATAGGGTCATAGGGTAGAAAGAAGATACAATAGGGTATTTCTACTTAATATAGAAATTTGGAATCATTTTATTTTTAGTCTGTGAAAAAGTGGACTAAAAAATATATTGATAATTTGACCTATCGGATTATTGGCTGTGCGATCGAAGTTCATAAAACACTTTGGCCACGCTTAGTGGAGAGTGTTTATGAAAGATGCCTGATCAGGGAATTGTTGCTGAAGCATATTTTTGTGCAATCGCAGATTAAAGTTCCTGTAAATTATAAAGGATTAGATCTGGAGGCTGACTTAAAGCTGGACTTATTAATAGAAGATGCAATTGTAGTGGAAATTAAAGCAGTTGAATCGATCAATCCCGTTTACGAAGCCCAGGTACTGAGTTATATGAAGCTGCTTGCTAAGCCCAAAGGAATACTTTTTAATTTTTGTTGTACAAATATTTTCAAAGAAGGACAAAAGACCTTTGTAAATCATATTTGTTCAGCTTTACCTGATGAATAACCCTATGTACCTATCAATTTTCTATTATTCCTATGTGTTAAAAAAGAATTAGATTAATGAAACTATTCCTAATCGGCATGATGGGTACCGGTAAAACCTACTGGACAAAAAAGCTCTCTAAAAAACGCAAGACGGGAGGTTACGACCTGGATTTTTTAATAGAATCACACGAAGAAAAAACCATCGCAGAAATATTCGCCGAAGATGGGGAAGTTTATTTCAGGAAATCGGAAGCGAAAATACTCCGTTGGTTCGCCGAAAAGAAAAATTTTGTCCTTGCCACCGGTGGAGGCACACCCTGTTTTCATGCGAATATGGAATGGATGAACCAGAATGGGATCACTGTCTGGATCGATGAACCCATTGATGTACTGGTAGAAAGGTTATTGCCCGAAAAGGACCATCGCCCCCTTATCCAACACTTATCTGATGCGGAACTCCGTCAGTTCCTGGAAAGAAAATCAGCAGAACGGATACACTTTTATTTACAGGCAAGCTATCATTTACAGGGCAATGGGATCAGTGATGCCGGCTTTGCCAAAATCATTAAACAACATGCATAAAGGATACCTCCTCACCGCAACCTTGTTAGGCGCATTATCAGTTGGTTTGGGCGCTTTTGGTGCGCACCTTCTTAAAAACCTGCTCTCGGCACAGGCCCTGAATACATTTGAAACAGCGGTGCGTTACCAGTTTTACCATGTTTTTGCTTTGGCATTGACGGGTATACTCTTCAAAACCTATCCTCATAAGTTTATCAGGTATGCAGGTATTTTCTTTATCCTGGGTATCGTGTTTTTCAGTGGGTCTCTGTATTTACTGACCTGGTTATTCTCAAACGGCAATTCATCCTTCAAATGGATAGGGGCAGTTACACCGCTTGGTGGGTTGCTGTTCATTCTGGGCTGGTTATTCCTGGCATTGGGCATATGGAATAGCAAAACCTGGTAAAAAGTGGAAAACTGTTCAGCCCTTTACCAGTTTTGCACATACCCCTCCGGTTAGGGTTTCTGCTTTACGGCTTAGCTTATATTTGTTTCCATGGCCAATAGTCTAAAAAAGAAAACGCCACCACCACCCAACCCGGAAAAACTAACCACCGATAAAGAAGCGCAGGTTACTGTGGCAGAAGTGGTGAAAGACGAGCGCACGGCCAAAATTGCCGGGGCAGTGAGTTTATTGCTGACCATTTTTCTGTTTGTCTCCTTCACATCCTATTTATTTACCTGGCAGGAAGACCAGGATAAAGTTCACCAGTTCGGCATCAAAATATTCGCTACAGATGATGTAAAAGTGACTAACCTGTTGGGCGTTTTAGGCGCTTATGTGGCCCATACCCTTATCTATAAAGGGTTCGGGCTGGCATCCTATCTGTTCTGCACTACTTTTTTTGTGTTAGGCGTTAACCTCCTGTTTGGCAAAAAAATTTTCAGCTTATTGCGTAACCTGAAATATGTGATGGTGGGATTAGTGGTATTGAGTATGGCCCTTGCCTTTGTGGCCAGGGGAACTGATTTTTCATGGGGTGGGGCAGTGGGTGAGTTATTGAATGAATGGTTTATCAAATGGATAGGCAATATAGGAACAGGCGCATTACTGTTTCTTGCGGTATTCAGCTATTTTATATGGCGCTTCAATCCCATTTTCAAAATACCCAAATGGAAATTTTCCGGCACGAGAAACGCTTCTGATGATATTTTACAGGAAACTGAAGACGATGAACAAACCGTAAGGCAGGAATGGGACGAATCAGATGATGCAGCCAACCGGCCACCTGAAATAGAAGCAGAAGAACCGGTAAGTCATAATAAAATGAAGAATGAAGGGAAAGGAGTGGTGGTTATAATGCCACATGCACCAGAGGGTATAGCCAATCCGATGAATGATTTTGGCATAAGGGAAAAAACGGATGAGACAGATGCTGAACCGATAAACCATCACCTGGAACCTCCCGTCATCGAAGAATTGATACCTGACCCAAAACCCGTCAGCCGTAACCCTCCACCCAATTTAGAACTCGAGATCAAAGAAACCCCTGAAACAGTGGAGGAGGAAATCCCCATTGCAGCGCCTGGTAAATTGTCAACGAAATATGATGTAACGCTTGATCTGAAAGACTATAAATACCCCTCCCTCGACCTGCTGGAAACCCACGGCAGTGAAAAGATC
>JBKJPR010000175.1:0-3522 GCA_046594275.1 Sediminibacterium sp. | reverse complement strand
AAAGATCCTAAAACGTCTGTACTCAATGCGCATAACCAGGTATGGGACGCTAAGAATGTTTTTGTAACCGATGGTGCTTGTATGAGCTCTTCTGCCTGCCAGATCCCATCGCTCACGTATATGGCATTGACTGCAAGAGCGGCGGACCATGCAGTGTCTGAATTGAAAAAGGGAAACATATAATCTCTGTGTGGGTAAAAAAAATGTTTACCGCAGCGGCGGAGAGAAGCAGAGGTTTTGGTAGAGAGATTTGTGATTATCGATGTTGATTTAACTAATATACGCTTGTAGGAGAGGGTTGTACTGTATTTTTTTAACACATAGAAACAATAGGGGCAAAACATAGAAACATAGAGAATAGTGTGAACTTACCTATCTATCTTTCTACTATATAACTTCTTATTATTGAAGAACTTTGTGAAACTTACTATGCAATTGGCTGTCTGATTTTATTAACCCCAGCTTTTAAGCTGGGGGAAAGATGCCCACAGGAAAACCGGGCTTTAGCCCCAAACCGGATCTCGCACAAAGCTTGCTTTGGATCTGGTCAGAACATCGAACAAATGGGTAGTGCATCTTATTCAAAAACCAGTCAGGGGCTAAAGCCCTGAATCCTATTGCATGTATAGCCCCACGCTAAAGCATGGGGTTAGGGTTCATCCCGCTAAAGCTATTATAAGCGAAACATTACTTCTTATCGGTATACTATGTGTTGAAAACATCTTCCATTAAAGCAGGAAGCTAAAACAATTTGTGAAATAAAATTTTCAGTGTATGAAGAAGATAATTTTTTTCCTTTTGAGCATGGGACTGTATGGCAGTTTCCTGACTGCACAGCAGGATTCACTATACCTGTATCCCAAGGGTGTACCTGGGGCCATCAAAAAGGCTATTCCTGAAAAAGTAACGGTAAACCCGCAGGATGGGGTTACGGTTACCGGCAATATTCAGAAGCCGGTGCTGTACGTGCATTTGCCCAAAAAGCCGAATGGTACTTCTGTATTGATCTGCCCGGGGGGCGGTTATTTTGTATTGGCCATGGATCATGAGGGACATTCGATTGCGAAATGGTTCAATGAAAGGGGCATTACTGCTTTTGTGCTGAAGAGCCGTTTGCCTGATGATGAATTGATGACACATAAAGAAGACCGTCCGCTTCAGGATGCCCAGCAGGCCCTGCGCATCATCCGTAAAGGGGCTGCCAAATGGAATATCGATCCCCATAAACTCGGTATCATGGGTTTCTCTGCGGGTGGTCACCTGGCTTCCACAGCGGGCACTCATTTTTCACTACAGTATGGTGAGATTAAAGATACTTCGATAAGTGTCCGCCCCGATTTTATGATATTGGCCTATCCGATGATCTCTTACCAGCCTGGTATTTATCCAGGTGGGATGCAAAACCGTTTACTGGGCAGCCATCCTACAAAAGAATCAGTGGATGGCTTTTCCAACGAACTGCATGTAACACCCCAAACACCACCTACGTTCTTAGTACTCTCGGCAGATGATTTTTTATCCCCTGCCAACAGCATTGTATTCTTCAATGCCTTACAGAAAAATAAAGTACCTGTTGAATTACATGTATACGAAAAAGGCGGGCATGGCTATGCATTGTCGAAAAAACAACGGGGGCATGTGGAAGACTGGGACAGGGAACTGGATGGCTGGTTGCGCGACCGGAAATTATTATAATTTTAACCGTATAGTCTATTGAAAAAGAAATTTCAGCAGCCGCCTGTTCTTCCTCTGTGTTTCGCGGTGTCGTTGTGCTTCTGTGGTTCAAAAAAATAACCACAACGTCACAGCAACAGGAAGGTTCACAGAGTACCCAACAAAGGAGTTATATCGTAGGAGCAATAGGAAGAAACAAATAAGTCACATAGAAAACTAAGTAACCTTATCTATCTATATTTCTCTTATTATGTATTGAAAATATCCTCTGGCTCGGCCCGAAGATTTGTTTTATTATCACGATAAAACAATACCAGGCCGATTGCGCCCGCTGTAACACAAACATCTGCGAAGTTGAAGATGCCGGTCTGTAGGTTACCGATGACCAGGTGCATAAAATCACTGACATGCCTGTCAAATAAAATCCTGTCGATGATATTACCCATGCCACCTCCCATGATTAATGCGAAGGAGAATATTTTACCGATGCTCATTTGTTTAGAACACTTTATAACATAAAATGAAAGTGCCAACAGGAATGCCAATGGAAGCATACTCAGCAACCAAAAGCTAGCCGCCTTTGGCAGATCATCAGCGAAACCCATAGCAGCGCCGGTATTTTCTGTGTATACGAGCCGGAAAGTGTTATGAAAATACGAAACCGGGGCTTTGTTTATCAGGTGTTCCTTAGCGAGATCCTTTGTAACCCTGTCGCATCCAATGAATACAAGCGAGCTGACGCAGAAGAGCAGTATTTTCAAGCGAGGCTTCATATGGGTATAAAGTTATAGAAACCGGGTTGAAAAATTGGGAAATTTTGGAATTGGGAAAATTGGGAAATTGAAAAATAAATTCCAAAATTCCAAAATCTTTTTACTCTGAACCCACAGAATCATAAACAATCACCTTTTGCCATAAATGTTTGCAGGTATCTACAAAATGTAAATGAACAGGATCTATTTGATAAGCATCCTGATCTTGTTTGGAAGTAAATACAGCCAGCCAGGAAAAGGCATAGGAGATTTCGATCACATCCCGGTTTGTGGTTGCCGGTATACCTATATGAAATTGCTGAATAGAGGGTACTTTACGCAGCGCCTGTAAGCCAGACAATAAAGCGGCATGATCCTCTTTGCTGCCGGGATTCGTTAACCAAAAATAAACATGGTGAATAAAAAGATCCTGTGTTAACATGGGTGGGTATTTTAGTGTTTAATTATTTTGAAGTAGTCTTTATTTTTTCGATTTCTTTATAATTCCGACACCCAAAAGTATTACCGCTGAGACGCGAAGGCGCAGAGGACAGATTAACAAAATAAATACCAGGGTATAATAATTTTCTGCATAAAGTAATTTCCTCAGCGCTGCTGCGTTTCAGCGGTAAAAATATTTTATATGCTTACCGGTTAAGCATTATTTTTTTGATGGCAATGAAAAACTTATATAACTGTCGCCGGATGGTTTTCCTAATTTACCACCGCCACAGGCGATCACAATATACTGGTACCCCTCTTTTTCATAAACTGCCGGAGTGGCAAAACCGGCCGCCGGCAAGTCGTATTCCCATAGCAATTGCCCCGTTCGTTTATTGAAAGCACGGAATTTCTTGTCACTTGTTGCGGCGATAAATAACAGGCCACCCGCTGTTACAACTGAGCCACCATAGTTTTCTGTTCCCGAATGAATGCCCTTTACTTTCAATTCCGGATAATCGCCAAGGGTTGTTTTCCATTCAAGTTTTCCTGTATTCAGGTTGATCGCATTCAATGTGCCCCATGGTGTATCTACAGCCGGGTAACCTTCTTTGGTCAGGAATTTGTGATAGCCAGTTGATGTATAAGGCATTTT
>JBKJPR010000132.1:0-4321 GCA_046594275.1 Sediminibacterium sp. | reverse complement strand
TGAGCTTACTTAAGCTTTAGAATGATAGCAGATAGAATTTTTTTTATTTGGTCAGCCTCTTCTATCAGCCTTTTGCGCTCAATTTCCAGGTCAGCCCTATCGTATGTTAAAATAAGCTTGAGCCAGTGAATCGATTCTTTGGCTTCCCGGCGGGAAATCTTCAATTTCATCAGTTCATCAGCTTTCCCTAAACTTTCCGATGCTTCAATATAATTTGCGCCTACAGAGCCACTTGAACGGACTAATTGACTAATATACTCCCTGTTAATGATATCCCATTTGACAGCAAGTCAAAAATCGCGAACAGCGATAGCAAATTGTCTAAACCTCTCTTCCAAGTCATTTGACATGTAGGCAGTCTAAATTAGGTGTTGCGAATTCTTTAAGGCTTACTTTTTGTATCATGTCCCTTGTTTCTTGCTTCTTGACCATTGTCCCTTGAATCTTGATCCCCTTGTTCCTTGACCCTTGATCCTTGAATCTTGGCCCTCGGTTTCTTAGATCAGCACAACTTCATCAATATCGTCTTTTTCTTTCCAGCACACTTTCACTTTCTGTGAAATGATCGTATCAATGGTTTTCCCCGCATAATCAGGCTGAATGGGCAGTTCCCGGCTGAATCTCCTGTCCACGAGCACACACAGTGAAACACGGGATGGGCGTCCGAAATCAAGCAAAGCATCCAGCGCGGCCCTGATGGTGCGGCCCGTGTATAATACATCATCAATCAGTACTACTTTTTTGTTCTCAATGCTGAAAGGGATATCGGTGGCATTGGCAATATGCAGGCTTTTACGGACATCATCCCGGTAAAAAGTAATATCCAGTTTACCATAGCGGATCAGCGCGGGGTCAAGTATTTTTTTTAATTCATTTACTATACGGTCGCTCAAGAAAATGCCACGGGGCTGCAGCCCGATCAGTACCGTATCGGCCAGTTCCAAATTGTTCTCCAATATCTGGTGTGCCAGCCTTTTTACGGTAAGTGCCAGTTGCTGCTCGGATAATATCGTCTTCAAAACCGAATTTTTTCTAAAAATAAATGCTTTCCGCCATACTATTAGATGAATTATTAAGCGGGTTCTGCTTTAATTTGCCCACTTAATGCTCAGGCTTCAATCCATATCACTGGTTCAGTTCCGCAATTATGTACAACAAAGCTTTTCGTTCACCGAAAGGATCGTTGGTATCTGTGGCTTGAATGGCACCGGCAAAACCAACCTGTTGGATTCAGTGTATTACCTTAGCTTTTCTAAAAGTTATTTCTCCAGGCCCGATAGCCAGAATGTGCATCATGGCTTGTCAGGCATGCGCCTGGAAGGCAATTATGAATTGAATGGGGAACCCCAGCAATTGATTTGCATATTGCGGGAGAATAACCGGAAGGAACTGGTATTGAATGATGAGGAATACAAAAAATTCTCTGATCATATCGGTAAGCTTCCCTGCGTAATGATAGCACCCGATGATATTGTATTGATCACCGGTGGCAGTGATGACAGAAGAAGGTTTATAGACACCCTTCTCTCGCAGATTAATAAGGAATACCTGCTGCACCTGATTGATTACAACAGGATACTGCAGCAACGGAACAGCCTGTTAAAATACGCTGCCGAAACAGCTCATACAGATGAGGCCCTGTTACAGGTATTGAATGAACAACTGGCCGCTAAAGGAAATTACCTGTTCAGGGAAAGAAAGGAATTTCTCACTGGGTTTCTTGCACTAACGGGTTCTATCTATACAAGGATCGCGGCAAAAACAGATGGCCTGGCGCTGGGTTATGTGAGCCAGTTACTATATGATGATTTTGGCAGCCTGTTACAGGCAAACCGCCAGAAAGATATGCTCCTGCAACGAACCCACGCGGGCATACATAAGGATGACCTGTCTTTTTCAATGGATACCATGCCTTTTAAGACCGAAGCTTCTCAGGGCCAGCGTAAAAGCCTGCTTTTCGCACTGAAACTGGCCGAGTGGCAGGTATTAAAAGAAAAAAAAGGCTTCACTCCTATCCTTTTACTCGACGATGTATTTGAGAAACTGGATGAACAAAGAATGTTTCAGTTACTCAATTGGGTTTGCACGGAAACAGATGGACAGGTGTTTATCACGGATACACATGCGGAGCGGTTGCAATCGCAATTGAGGGGGATTGATGTGAAGTTTCAATTGATAGAACTGGGTAAATAGTTAGGAGTTCGAAGTCTGGAGTTAGAAGTCTTGAATTTTTTTTCACATGCCATTGTTAACTCCAGACTTCTAACTCCTAACTCCTAACTTTGCAAAATGTCTGAATTCCACATCGGCGACGCCATTAAAGGTTTCCTTCACAAGAGCCACCTCCGCAACGGTATCCGTGCCGTGCAGATTGAAGAGATATGGGAGCAACTGATGGGCAAGACCATTGCCAAATACACGGATAAGATACAGATCATCGGCCAGAAATTATTCATTCACACGGCTGTGGGGCCATTGAAGAATGAACTCGTTTACCAGAAACAACAGATCATAGACCGGGTTAATGAAGCGTTCGGGGAAAAAGTGATTAACGAAGTGATCATAAAATAATCTCTGCAATTAGCTCTTTACGTAGAAGCGCTATTATTTTTTCCTCTCTATTTCATTGTGTCGCTGGGTTCAAAAAGACAACCACAAAGGCACAGCGGCAGGGAGTTACACAGAGTGTTTTCAATAAAGAGTCATATAAAGCAGTCGTTAAAAAGCAGAGATTTTCGGAGAGGAAGAAAAAATCATTTAATTCTTACCCGAGGATCAACCACTCCATACAGTACATCTGCCAGCAGGTTTACTATGACGAAAAAAGTAGCGGTGATTAATACACTTCCCATCACCACCGGGAAATCGAGTTTTTCCAATGCATCTACCGTCACTTTTCCAATGCCTTTCCATCCGAAAATATATTCCACGAAGAAAGCGCCGGCCAGCAATTCTGCAAACCAGCCGGTAATAGCGGTGATAACAGGATTCAGTGCATTGCGCAGGGCATGACGGAATACAACGACTTTCTTACCCAGGCCTTTAGCATAGGCGGTTCTGATATAATCCTGGTCAAGTACATCCAGCATGGAACTGCGTGTTAGCTGGGTAATGATGGCCAATGGGCGTATACCTAAAGTAATAGCGGGGAGAATTAGATTTTTCAGTTGCAGGTTTTTCCCGGTGAACGGATCGATATCAAATAAGCTGCCTGTCATGTGGAGGCCTGTATAGTTACTCCATACAAACCCGAACAGGTAGGCCATTACGATTCCCATAAAAAAAGATGGCGCTGAAATACCCAGCACACTGGCAAAAATGGAACTGGTATCCATCCAGGTATTCTGTTTAACGGCAGCCAGCACCCCTAAGAGAACGCCCACTAGGGTTGCGATCAGCATTGCCGCAAATGCCAGTACCAGTGTTCCCGGCAAAGCTTCGAGCAATACCTCTCCTACATCTTTTTTGGTTTGATATGAACGGCGCAGGTAAGGAATCTTGAACCCAAATTTTGTATCGCCCCCGATAAAAAATCCTTTGAGTTGTTTTTTCTGGATATCTTCTTTTGAATGCACTGCAAAAGGTGATACATCATTCAGGTATAAAACGAACTGTTTCCATTTTGGTTGATCAAGCGCCAGTTCTTTCCTGATATTTTTGATGGTGGCGCTATCTCCCGACTGCCCCAGCACCAGTCTGGCAGGATCACCGAAGCCCTGGAATAAAAAAAATACCACCACCACCACGCCTACCAATACCAACAGGCCATATACTATTTTGCGGGTGATGTACTGGAGCATTATCAGTTTTATTATTTCAAATTATTGATTTCCTGCAAAACTTTATCCGCATCCAAATAACTGAACTTGTTTATAACAGAAGCCTGCTGCATTAAGAAATAAGTTGGTGTTGCCCTTGCTGCGGTTTTTAAAACAGTGGCATCGCATTTCAGCACCAGAATATTTTTGAATATAGTTACGGCCTTACCAGCATCCGCAGTGACCAATATAACAGGAATATTTTTTTGTTGGGCGGCTCTAAATATCTTTTCAAACCCCGGCATCCAGTCCGCTGTATGATCCATATCCTTTGCCATTACGAGTATATACGGATTGGTTTGTGCAAATATGCCGGCAGTGGTATCGGCTCCATCCAGTGTCTGCAGTGAGAAATCAACGATCTTAGGTTGTAAGCCGTTGCCTTTTTTAACCAACTTATCATGGCGGTTAATATATTCATAGGTAGAATCAAAGTCGGCCGGGAAATTGGCCTGGTCAAATTCCAGTTCCTTTCCGTTCTTTTTATAGGTAAATACAATAGA
>JBKJPR010000089.1:0-5646 GCA_046594275.1 Sediminibacterium sp. | reverse complement strand
CCGAGTAACAATACCTTATCTCCCTTTTTTATGCGGAGTTTAAAATGCTGTAAGGCATGGATACCGGTATGCGGATACGTGAAACTGATATCATCAAAAACAATATCACCTGATACCCGCACATTCAATGCCTTCGCTGAATTTTTGATGGCAGGTTCTGCTTGCAGGAATTCATTCAGCCTTTTTTGTGAAGCGGCTGCCCGCTGGATCATGCTGGCTGTCCAACCGATGGCGCTTACCGGAAATGTGAGCATATTAATATAGATCACAAACTCCACAATCAATCCTACTTTACTGCTGTCTTCCAGTGCCTGCATGCCCCCAACCATAATGGTAACCAGGGTACTGATACCGATCATCAATGCCATACTGGGAAAATAGATTGCTTCTACTTTAGCAAGGCCCACTGCATTCTTTTTATACTCCTCACTGTTCTTCCGGAAAAAACCAAGCATCGCTTTTTCCTGTACAAATGATTTGATTACCCGGATGCCGGAAAAAGACTCCTGCGCATTGGTGGTCAGGTCGGATAATAAGGATTGGATCTTTTCGCTTTTTTTATTGATTACGCTGTTCACCAGGTAAATGGTAATGGCCAGTATGGGCAAAGGTGCCAATACCAGTAGTGTGAGGTGAACATCTTTACGCAGCATATTCACCACGCAGAAACCGATCAGGGTAATTAGATTAATAAGATACATGACGGCTGGCCCGGTATACATCCTTACCCGGCTTACATCTTCTGTGATGCGGTTCATCAGGTCGCCGGTACTGTGGGTTTTATAGAAATGGGTATCCAGTTTCTGGTAATGCCGGAATATCTCATTTTTCTGGTCATATTCGATATGCCTGCTCATTACAATGATTGTTTGCCGCATAAAGAACATCAGGATACCCCTGATTACCGCAATCAGCAATATCGTAATACTGCACAAAGCCACCAGCCAGCCGAAACTTACCTGGGCAGATTGAATGGTATCTATGAACCAATCTACCAGGCGGTCATGAATGGGCCGGGATAACATGGGTTTTGCACCCGGAAGGCGCTGTTGTACCTGGTTTACCACAAAACCCGTGATCTGCGGGGCCAGTACAGCAAAATAGTTAGAGGATACCACGAAGAATATCCCGATAAAGAAGCGATTGCGGTATTTCCAGAAATATTTATTGAGTGATGCGAGATGCTTCAAAACACGTTTATATTTCAACAAAGGTAACCGGCAAATACTATTTTAAAACGGAAATGATGGACGGGGGGAGTGGTGAGTTGTGAGTGGTCAGTGGTGAGATGATTTTTTTTACGCAGTACTCACTACTGACTACTGCCATTACCCGTAACTTTATCTGGAATGGAAAATTTCGAGAACATTATCTTCCTGCTGGCTGTGCTGATCAGTTTATCAGCATTGGTAGAACGCATAAAGATACCACAACCGATCCTGCTGGTAGTGGCAGGGCTGTTAATCGGTTTTATCCCTTCTCTACCCGATCTCGCTCTTGATCCACAGATTATTTTTTTAATTTTCCTTCCACCCTTGTTATATGATGCAGCTTCAAAAACTTCCTGGCATGATTTCAAGGCGGATATCAGGCCCATATCTGCGCTGGCCATCAGCCTGGTTTTTTTTACCACTACGGCTGTTGCCGCCACTGCCCATTACCTGGTACCGCATTTTGGCTGGCCGCTTGCTTTTTTATTGGGCGCCATTATTTCACCTACAGATGCGATTGCAACAAGTGGTATCATTAAGGGGATGAGTTTGAACCGGCGCATTATGACCATTATTGAAGGAGAAAGTCTGGCAAATGATGCTTCTGCCCTTATTGCTTATAAATATGCACTGGCAGCAGTACTTACCGGTAGTTTTGTTTTCCTGGATGCGGGCCTGCAATTCCTGCTGGTAGCAGGTGGAGGAATAGTAGCAGGGATTGCAGTAGGATATATACTGGTATTCATACACAGAAAGATAAACAACAATGTCCTGGTTGAAACCGGACTCAGTTTATTGACGCCTTATATAGCCTATCTTACTGCTGAACGGCTGCAGGTATCGGGTATCCTTTCTGTGGTAACTGCAGGTTTGATCATCTCCTGGCGGGCGCCCGAAATTTTTTCCTACCAGACCCGGATGCGCACAAGGGTTATATGGGATACCCTTGTTTTTCTTCTGAATGGTTTTGTATTTATCCTGATCGGTTTACAGTTGCCAGGTATTTTAAAACAGGTAGAAAGATATACCACGGGCCAATTGATCGGGTATGGGATTGTTATCAGCATGGTCACGATTGGTGTGCGGATATTATGGGTGTTCGCAGGCGCCTATGCTACCACCATGTTCCGTCCGAAAAAAAGCCCTGAAGAAAACGCGGTTAACGAAAAAGAAGAAATTCCATGGAAACATGTGCTCATCATTGCCTGGACAGGAACCCGTGGCGTTTTATCCCTGGCTGCTGCACTGGCATTACCGCTTACGCTGCATACTGGTAAAATATTTCCGCAGAGACACCTGATATTATTCCTTGCTTTTGTAGTAATCTTTGTCACTTTAGTGGTACAAGGACTCACACTGCCTTTATTGATACGCGTACTGAATATAAAACCGGATACCAGCGAAAACAAAGAAAAAAAAGAGCTTCAATTGCATATCGTAAACAATGTGCTGCATTTTATTGATACAGAGTTACCCATGAAACTGGAAGATGATATAAAACAGCAATTGAAAAATAAATACAATATACTCGCTGATAAACTCAGCAAAGAAATCCGTATTCATAAACGCAATGAAAAGAATGATGACCTGTTACCCGTAGTTATGCTGACACCGTTATTGAATGCGCAGGTAGAGATAGGGAAGTTCCAGCGAGAGTTATTGATCAAGCTCCATAAAGAAGGAGCGTATAGTGATACTGCCATCAAAGAAATGGAAAGAGATATGGATATTAATGACCTGAAACTGAACCAGGTCTTGCCCAAGGAAGAGGAATAAACTGTTGGGCTATCCATATTTTTAGTTTGCCATTTAACTGGCGGCACAAGATAGTCGCATTCTCAAATTCGGTTTCAATAAGCGAAGGGCAAGAGAAAAGAAGAAAAAGAAGCGCTTTTGGTATCGGTTGTATATTGATGAATGGAATAAGAGGCGATGTATTGATTATTGGTAGAGAACTGAACATTGTAGGGAGGTTTTTGTGATCATAAAAAAGCAGCTACAAAAAATAATTTGCCAATATGATCAAAGTCCTACGATTGCGCCTGATGAGTTTTATAGTGCTACATGAGTTCGTCAAAGACACCTATAAGGCATGGCGGAAAACACATAATGCCTAATTTTCTTTTTCGCTGAAATAAATTTAGGGTTACTCTCCCTCGTTTTGAAACAACCATTTTTTTGCCCGTAAGCCTTATCAACAAAGGGTTACAGCATTTTTAACCTGATTGTAGTCTGATAACAATGTTACTTTTTATAGGAAAACCAACGCTTTACGCACAAGCATTAGGTACGATCCTATTCATGAATTCCATAGTACAACTCTTTGAAATCAATTTTGCAGAAAACCCTTAAGCATTCCGGGTAATTATTGTGTTTTTTTTATTTTATAAATAAAGCATTTAGCTTAAAATGGCCTGGTTGCTTCCTTTAAAAATTAATTGTGGATAATATTTTTATCATTGATAAGTAATTAATAAACAGACTATTGTTTATGTAATTAGTATAATTTATTCCAAGTAAAAAAAATATATATATAATTTTTTGTTTTTTAAAAATATTGTTTCTATCATTGCTGCTCCAACCCTGTGATGCCACCCTTGCTGTGCATTTCCAAAACTAAACTCCTGTTTTATGAACCGTTTTACGAAACTCGTTCTCGTTATTTTATTCTCAGCCATCATCTGTAATTTGAATGCCCAGTCAGTTGCCTTGAATACAACAGGTGCTGCGGCGGATACATCTGCTATATTAGATGTTTCAAATACTGCCAAAGGTGTACTCATACCCCGGATGACCGCCGTGCAAAGAGCGGCTATTGTTCTTCCTGCAACGGGTTTATTGGTTTTCCAGACAGATGCAACTGCGGGTTTTTATTATAACAGTGGTACCTCTGCTGTACCGGTTTGGTTATTGATCCAGAATACTACTCCCGCTACGTTAAGTGGCACATTATCAACTGCGGCCCAGCCAAACATAACATCCCTGGGTACATTAAGCAGTGTAACGGTTACAGGAAGTATTACGGCAGGTACCCTTAACGCAGCGCTCTCCGCAGCTACGATGGCGGGCATAACTTCTTTAGGCACACTTTCCGGATTAACAGTAACCGGAACCATCTCAGGTGGAACCTTAAGTGGTACCTTGTCTCCAGGAACCCTTGAGGGTATCACTTCACTAGGTACACTTTCGGGATTAACGGTAACCGGTACCATCAGCACCAGTGAATTAAATGCTACTACTCTTAAGGGTACGATTGGTACCGCTGCCCAGCCCGGTATTACTTCTATAGGAACACTCTCTGGTTTAACAGTATCCGGAACGATCTCAGGTGGAACCTTGAGTGGTACACTGAGTGCGGGAACACTTAACGGTATTACCTCTTTAAGTAACTTAAGCGCTTTAACTGTAACGGGCAATATCACTGCGGGTACAATAAGTTCTACACAGTTAAATCCAATACAGACTAATATCACCCGGGTAGGCACCTTAAATGGCCTGACGGTTAGTGGTATAGTATCGGCGACCACCTTGAGTGGTACTCTATCAGCCGGAACACTGAGTGGCATTACTTCCCTTGGAACTTTGAGTTCCCTAACTGTATCGGGTCTTATTACTGCGGGTACAATAAGTTCTACACAGTTAAATCCAATACAGACCAATATTACCCAGGTAGGAACCTTAAATGGCCTGACGGTTACGGGAACAGTTGCGGCTAGTACATTAAGCGCATCCACGCTAACGGGTATTACAGGATTAACAGTGAGTGGAGGAATAACAGCGACCACATTGAGTGGTACTCTGGCAAGTGGAGCCCAGCCCAATATTACAGGTGTAGGCATACTGTCTAACTTATCGGTTACGGGAACAGTTGCGGCTAGTACATTAAGTGCATCCACGATAAATGTGAGTGGTGTACTTACAGCTGGAACATTAAGTGGTACTTTAACAGTATCTAGTATAAAAGCTACAAATATTGCTGGTACAGCAACTTTAAGTGGCACTGATGAAGTTACAGTTCCAGCGCCAGCAGTAACAACGACTAGTCTGATATTTTTAACAACGCTAAGTCCAACAGGAATACCCGGAGTTGCTCATGTATTTCGAATAAATGATGGAGCATCATTTACTATTAAGTCTACAGTAGCGGGAGATTTATCAAAAGTTGCATGGTTAATAATAAAAATAGATTAATATAAGCGGGTTGGTTTCATGATAAAATGATAAGTAGATCGAATTAGCAAAAAAATATTGATGCCTAATATCACCATAATGAAAAAACTGATTAGCACCCTGGCCCTTATATACCTTACCACCGGTATGTTATTCGCCCAGAATACATTCCGCGTATCCCCAGGTACGAGGCTTGTCGCATCAGGTGGTGTGCAGGTAGTATTGGGACAGGGCAACCTGACCAATAATGGAACAATCAGCGGAA
>JBKJPR010000056.1:0-2647 GCA_046594275.1 Sediminibacterium sp. | reverse complement strand
CGGTATCAATACCGACAAAACAGCTTTAAAATTATTGGGCGATGATGCAAAATATTTACCCCTGATCCCCCCGTTCAGAACTGCCAGCAGATTGCGTTTGGCCCTTACGCAAAAAAGTGTATACCTGAACGACTGCTTTCTGCAGGCAGAACTGGAAACCTATGCTACACAGAATCATTTTTATGCAGTAGACAATACAGAAACTCAAACCAAAGGATATAAATTGGTGAATCTTGGCGCGGGGGTAAGCATCACCAATAAAAAAGATAAAACTGTCTGCCAGTTAATGGTCAATGCCAATAACCTCTTTGATGTCTCGTATCAATCGCACCAGAACCGCTTAAAGTATTTCGAATATTATCAGCAGTCGCCCAATGGTCATTTTGGCATTTACAATATGGGGAGGAATTTTGCCGTTAAGGCTGTGTTTAGCTGGTAATATCGATGATTTAAAAAACGAACTTTTAAATAAGCGCACTCCCCTTGCTTCCCACAAAAGCGGGACAGGCTCTCCCCGCAAGCTTCTTACAATGCTCTTTTAGATGCCATTATAAAGTCTGATTGCAATACGTGTTGGCAAAATCAGAAGCCGTTAGCTGGAACGGCTTCTGATGTATGGCTGATGTGCATTTTACTGTTTCACCTTAAACTCCAGTGGCACATTCAGTTTCAGACTAAAATTCCGGCCCATATTAAATACCCCGGTTCTGCCGGTAGCAGCATTTGTATCCGCATATTTTAACCTGCTTAAGTGATTCTGGTAGGCAACATCTGTGAGGTTGTTGAGCGACAGGTGAATACCGAATAAGGTTCTTCCTTTTTTATTCGCAAAATCTGTTCCCGTACCAATATTAAACAGGGTATATCCATCCGTAGGCGTTTCGGTGTTGTAAGCAGTAAATACCCGGTTCTGTTTGCCTACATTATCCATTTCAAATTTTAAATACAGGTTGCGTAAACCGTCGCCGGCTTTGTTGAAGTCGCCTCGTAATTCACTTTGCAAACGTGGTGATGGGATAAAAGGCAGTTTGTTAGTCCCTTCAAAACTTTGATTGAACTGCCCGGCCACCAGGGAAAAACTGTTTTCAAAATGCAGCCAATCTAACGGATGTGGGTGCAGGTCAACTTTAATTTCAAAACCCGCCAGAGAAGCCGCTGCCTGCCTGAATTTGAAAGCGGTAATATCTGTTCCGCCAACATTCACGAGAGAATCGCTCCCGTTTTTTGCTTCCAGTTTGCTGTAGAAAATATAATTCTGGATATGGTTATAAAAAACATTGAATAGTAAACTTACATGGGGCGTATTCACTTCCAGGCCGCCATCTGCCTGGAACGAGGTTTCCGTTTTCAAATTATTATCGCCGTATTCATAACGGTTCGTACCCTCGTGTGCCCCGTTGCTTGCCAGTTCACTTACACTCGGCGCACGGTAACCACGGGCCAGGTTGAATTTAAAAGTAACCGATTCGCTGGCATTATAACTAAGCCCTGCGCTTCCGCTGAAGTTGCCAAATGTTTTATTGAATGCCGCGAATTTCACAGCGCTTCCATCCATCAGTTGCCTGCCTGTTACATTGCGTTGATCTATTCGTAATCCACCACTCAGGGTAAGGTTATTGTTGAATGTTTTTTTTGTGTATACAAAAGCGCCAATATCAAACTGGTTATATTCGGGTATCAATACATCTGCGGCCAGGTTACGGCTCTGTTGATACATACCGGTTACCCCTACCGATGTTTTCCAGCCGGTCTTTTCTGCAAAATTGTATTGGGTGCTATAGCTCACCGTTTGCAGGTCAAAATGAAGGGTAGGCGTATTGGGCTGATCATGATCGCCCAACTCTCTCCGCTGGTTACGCTGGTAGCCAATATTCAGCGCCAGCCTGTCTTTCCCCAGTGAAAAATTATTATCACTGGCTATTTTAAAATGAGTGATATGCTGTTTAGGATTGAATGGGCTGCGGCTGTTCAATTCAGTATTAGTAGTAACATGTTCAGCAGGTGTTTCAGCAAAAACAAGGAACTGCCCTGTAACCGGATCCCGCACACCTTCCACAATACCGAGTTTTTGGTTAAAGCTGCTGATCAGCAAATGACTGTAACCCCATGATTTATTAATACCCAGGTATCCACCAAAATTCTTTTCATAAAAACGGCTGTTAAATACTTTGCCATCGTATTTATTGCGGTAATCTGCGGCCGATTTTGATGTGCCGTACACATTCCAATTGAAACCGCTTGCCAGGTGGCCGGCCAGGTTTGCGCTGCCGCCATATAATCCGTTATTATCAATAAAGGTTCCCAACAGGTTGCCTTTGATGCTACCCTGCTCTACCGGAACATTCGTGATCAGGTGCACTACCCCGGCCATGGCATCACTTCCATAAAATAAAGAGGCTGGCCCTTTCAGTACCTCTATTTTCTGGATACTGTATTCATCCACTTCTATACCATGCTCATCACCCCATTGCTGGCCCTCCTGTCTTACCCCATCATGTACCGTTACCACCCTGTTATACCCTAAACCCCTGATAACCGGTTTTGAAACAGCAGGGCCGGTTGATAATCCCGATACCCCCGGAACTGATTTACTGATGGCATCAATCACATTGGTAGTGCTTGTCCTGAGCAGGTCCCTTCGCCTTAC
>JBKJPR010000107.1:0-3232 GCA_046594275.1 Sediminibacterium sp. | reverse complement strand
AATTTGTGATACCATTTACCGGCTCAGTCAACTTCGAAGCGGTAATCCTGGTCCATATAAACATCTTTCAGTAATTCGTTGTCATCCGGCCAGGGACTCTCTTCGGCGAACCGCACGCTTTCATCCACAACGCCTGCAATACGGCTGTCAATGGATTTCAGATCATCTTCTGTTGCGTATCCATTTTGGAAAATAGTAGCACGAACTTTATTGATAGGGTCCTGGTCCTTATACTCATCCACTTCATCCTTGGAACGGTATTTCTGCGGATCAGAGATAGAGTGGCCTTTATAGCGGTATGTCTTTAATTCCAACAGGGTAGGGCCATCGCCTTCACGGGCTCTTTTAACGGCGCGGGCCACACTTTCATGTACGGTTTCGGGTGTCATGCCATCCACTTTATCGGCTGGCATATCATAGGCATCAGCCAGTTTATAGATATCCACCACGTTGCTGGTACGTTCAACCGAGGTACCCATGGCATAATTATTATTCTCGCAGATAAAGACCACGGGCAGCTTCCATAACATGGCCAGGTTAAAGGTCTCATGCAGGATACCCTGCCGTGCGGCCCCATCGCCAAAATAACACAGCACCACATTTTTGGTGCCCTTGTATTTTTCGGCAAAAGCCAGTCCGGCACCGGTACCTATCTGGGCACCCACTATGCCATGACCGCCAAAGAACCGGTGTTCGAGGCTGAAAAAGTGCATACTGCCACCTTTTCCTTTGGCACAACCGGTGGCTTTACCATATAATTCAGCCATACAGGAATTGGCTGATACCCCTTTGGAGAGTGCCAGGCCATGATCACGGTAAGCAGTTATAAAAGGATCATCCGGGGCCGTGGCAGTCATACAACCGGCTGCAATGGCTTCCTGGCCTATGTAGGCATGGAAAAAACCACGGATCTTTCCGGCCATTTTATACATTTCTTCGGCCTTTAACTCGAACTGGCGGATAAGCTGCATCAGTTCGTACCAATACAGGTAAGTTTCTTTTGAAAATTTAGTGGGCACGCAGCTAAAATTTAGAGGGGCAAATATAGGGGATATGGGGTAAAAAATGATGAATGTCGAATATCGAATGTCAAACACCGAAATATGTAAACACTTCATAATTCTAGATTCCCTGTTCAATATTCCATATTCCCACCTCCCTACCCAGGCAGGAATATCTTAAATCTTTCGTAGCAATATTTTGTCAAAGCCTCCCTGTCTCCGGGATGTGCTATCTCAATTAATGCTTTGGCACGCTGCCGCATGTTTTTGCCGAACAGGAAAGTACTTCCATACTCAGTTACAACGTAATGTACATGTCCCCTGGTGGTTACAACGCCCGCGCCTTGTTTCAGATTAGGAACAATCCGTGGAACACCTCTTGCCGTGCGGCTGCTGAGGGCTATAATTGGCTTACCGCCATTACTTAAAGCTGCTCCACGCATAAAATCCATTTGTCCGCCTATGCCGCTGTATTGATATTCACCAATGCTGTCTGCACATACCTGCCCGGTTAGGTCCACCTCAATAGCGCTGTTGATTGCAATCACTTTCGGGTTACGGCGAATAACGTGTGGATCGTTTACATAATCAATGTCAAGGAAAGCAAAAGAAGGGTTATCATTTACGTAATCGTATAATTTATTGCTACCCACCGCAAAAGAAGTGACCGTTTTATTGGGATGGATATGTTTCTTTTTATTATTGATCACATCATTCTCCACCAGTTCAATAATACCATCACTCAACATTTCTGTATGTACACCAAGATCTCTATGCCCTGTTAAATATTTCAGCACTGCATCAGGGATGGTGCCGATTCCCATTTGTAAAGTGCTGCCATCCTCAATAAGTGCTGCCACATTTTTACCGATGATCATTTCTGTTTCGCCTACTTTTTTACTATAGTCTTCTTCGAAAAGCTCCGCCGGGTGTAAAACCATTTTTGCAAAACGGTCCGTATGTATCAGCCCATCACCATGGGTGCGGGGAAGAAATGGGTTTATAAGTGCAATGATCTGTTTGGCGCTATCTACAGCCGAGCGGGCAATATCTATAGACAAGCTTAATGAACAATATCCATGTGTATCAGGCGGAGATACCTGCACAACAGCAATATCCAATTCAAGTATCTTTCGTTTAAACAGGTCGGGTATATCGCTTAAAAAAACAGGTATAAAATCGGCCCGCCCTTCAGCCACTGCTTCGCGTACCGATGGCGAAACAAAAAGCGAATTAATATGAAAAGAGGACTGGTATTGCGGTTTATCTACTTCAATATCTCCTTTTAAGGTAATAGAAACCAGTTCTACATCCTTCAACCGGTTACTTTCTTTGGCCAGTTCATGTAAAAGATAAATAGGCGTACATACACCTCCATGAATAAAAACACGCTGCCCGCTTTGAATGATGGAGAGCGCTTCTTTTGCTGTAACATAACTATAAGGATGGATCATCAGTATTTTCTTGATTACTGCAACATTCCCCTTTTTAAAATCGATAATAAATGAGGATTGTCATGTTAACTGATGATTTTATTCATCAATTGAAACTCAGATGAAGATGAAAGCTGTCATCCACAAACACGTCCGATCCTTGTTCGTCTGTTCCTTGTTCATCTGTTCAATTTCCCTTACGCCTCCTGTAAAAAAGGATATTTGTAATCCACCGGCGGATTAAACGTTTCTTTAATCGTCCTTGCACTTAACCAACGGTAGAGGTTGATCATGCTACCGGCTTTATCATTGGTACCTGATCCCCTGGCGCCTCCAAATGGCTGCTGACCAACTACTGCTCCTGTAGGTTTATCATTGATATAAAAATTACCGGCTGCATGCCGCAGTTTGTCCGTTGCCAACTCAACCGCCGCCCTGTCCTGGGCGAGAATGGCCCCGGTTAAGGCGTATGGTGAAGTCGTATCCACCAGGTGAAGGGTCTCCTCAAATTTGTCTGCATCGTATACAAATATCGTCAGTACCGGCCCGAAAATCTCTTCACACATACTTACATATTTTGGATCTTTTGCTTCAATAACGGTGGGTTCAATAAAATATCCTTTGGTCTTGCTGTAGTTGCCGCCTACCAGTATCTTAGCTTTCTTGTCTTTTTTGGCGTTATCAATATATTTAGTGATGCTGTTAAAAGATTTTTCGTCTATCACTGCATTGATAAAATTGCTGAAATCCTCAACGCTACCCATTTTCATCGATTGGAGAGCGGCTACTAATTTTGTC
>JBKJPR010000486.1:0-4544 GCA_046594275.1 Sediminibacterium sp. | reverse complement strand
ATCTTCCGTGGTGCTGTCAAGGGGCAGTGAGAAAGTAGCAATAATGGTTCTTTCACGCATGTGCTTATCAAAATCAACCCGGCGCTGGTACAGCACAAAATCGGTGCTGATTGCATCACTTACTAATTGTGTAAATGCCGTTGTTGAGAGGGTAATAAAGATGATAAGGATTAAACCGGTTTTCATCATACAAAATTAAGTGCTTTACCAGGTACAGGTTAGATCAGAATAAAGCAATTATCTTGTGCATTGTTAATTTTTTGTAACTAAATCATTCTTTTTGTGACTTTATATTCATATAATCAATTATACCAATTCACCTTTTCTGTTTTTAAAAGTCTCGGCTGTTCAGATGCGCATGCTGACACAGCATCAACTGTATTGATCGCGGCTGATCTCCGGGGGATTGATAGTCATGGTATAGCGCGCCTGGGCGGTTATGTTCGCCTGTGGGAAGCTAAAAGGATCAATGCCACACCGGATATAAAGATCGTACATGAAACACCTTCTACCGCCGTGGTTGATGGAGATGCAGGGCTGGGACTGGTAGTGGCGCCGTTTGCTATGGAGGTGGCCATAAAGAAAGCGAAGCATGTGGGTACAGGTTGGGTAAGTGTGCGCAATAGCAACCATTTTGGGATTGCCGGTTATCACGCCATGATGGCCTTGCAGCATGACATGATCGGTATGGCTATGACAAATGCCAGCGCCCTGGTAGCGCCTACTTTTTCAATAGAACGCATGCTGGGTACCAATCCGATCGCGGTAGCAATACCTGCCAATGAGGAGCCCGCTTTTGTAGCTGATTTTGCTACCACAACAGCCGCTAACGGGAAATTAGAAATACTGCAACGCAAAAATGAAGATACACCCTTGGGTTGGGTGCAGGATAAAGAGGGCAATCCAACAACAGATGCTAATATTTTAAAAAAACAGGGCGCCTTGCTTCCATTGGGAAGCGACAGGGAGCATGGCAGCCATAAAGGGTATGCATTGGGTAGTATTGTTGATATTTTTTCTGCTGTGCTCAGCGGCGCGTCTTATGGTCCATGGGCGCCCCCATTTCCGGCTTATATAGCCATGCCTGAGAATATGCCTGGTAAAGGGTTGGGACATTTTTTTGGCGCTATGCGAGTGGATGCCTTCAGGCCCGCCGATGAGTTTAAACAACACATGGATAACTGGATACAACGTTTCCGTTCAGCCACACCTGCAGAAGGGTATGAGAAAGTATTGATACCAGGCGACCCAGAAAGGGAAGCCGAAACAGAGCGCATGTTGCAAGGTATCCCTGTTGTCAGAAGTGTAGTAGAAGACCTCGAAGCGATAGCCAAAAAATTCGGTCTTTCTATCTAAAACAAGGTTTATTTTTTCAGAAAAGCCAATGCTTCATTCGCAAATTCTTGTGTTGAGGCAGCGTGGTTATGATCACCAGGCACTTCTTTGAATTTCGCACCTGGTATGAGTGCCGCCAGTTCTGTTCCCAATCCGTTATCCTTATCAAGATCACCGCAGATTACTAATACCTGTTTTTTTACTTTACTCAATGCTTTTGGTGAAGTTGAAGGTTGTTCTTTCTGTTGATAAGCCAGAGCCTGTTGATCAAGCCCGGATTGCTGGACGTACTGTACCATACTTTTCAATTCAGGAACACTATCGCCCATCAATGCATGATAGAACATAATACGCCGCGGCCATTCAGGGTTAGTGAATTCTTTGCCCATGCCACCGAGTATGGCTTTGTTGACCCGTTTGTCCAGTACCAGCAGGCGCGCAGTGATGATTGATCCCCGGGAATACCCGATCACATCATATTTTTTGATACCCAATTCGGAAGCGATACCCATAATATCCTTAGCCTGGGCATCACTCTCATAACCAGTTACCACATGGGGTTTATCTGATTTCCCGTTCCCACGCAAGTCCATGATTATTACCTGGTAACCTGCATTCAGCAGATCAAGGTAAAGCGGCGATCTTTTCCAGGTATTCGAATTAACGATGAATCCATGAACCAGGAATACGGGATAACCGCTGCCTTTCGCTTCGTAATAGATATTTGTACCATCTGAAGCACGGTAAAAATGTGACATATCAACCTGTGCATGTATGACAGGCGGGAAACTGATAACCCATAACAGTAACAGGGAGGTCAGTTGGAAGGATAGGGTGGCTGGTTTCATATTGCGTAATATTTAGAGCGAATTAAAGTTAATATCCTTTTTTAAATACATAATATTTGTAGATGAAATCCTTTACCAGGCTAACGTTCGTTAATAAAAAACTTATTTCAAATTAGGCCCTCAGCCTGTACATTTGCACCACATTTATATAAACAAAAAATCGGGGGAGGGGGTATCTTATGAAAGTTATGAAGTTTGGCGGCACCAGTGTGGGTAAGCCGGAACGTATGCACCAGGTATCGCAACTGATCACCAGAGATGAGGAAGCAACGATTGTTGTACTGAGTGCGCTGAGTGGAACGACCAATGCATTGGTTGAGATCAGTAATAGCCTGGCACAGGGCGACCGAATCGGGGCCAAGCAGAAAATCGATAAACTGGAGGCGCATTACCGCGAATTTGTACTGAACCTAGTAAAGAAAGAAGAAACAAAATCTAAGGCCAATGCATTACTAACAGAGCATTTTGAGTTCCTGAATATTATTCTCCGTATTTCTTTCAGTGAAGCCCTGTATAAAGATATTCTGGCACAGGGGGAACTGATGAGTACTAAACTCTTCAGTGTGTACCTCGAGGAACAAAGCATTGATCATATGCTTTTACCGGCGCTGGAATTCATGACCATCGATTCGAATGAAGAACCACAACTGGGAAGCATCAAGATAAAACTCAGTCAGTTATTACAGCAGAACCCCGATAAAAAATTATTTGTTACACAGGGATATATTTGCCGTAATGCCAAAGGTGAAGTGGATAATTTAAAACGCGGGGGTAGTGATTATACTGCGTCACTGATTGCGGCCGCTATCAATGCATCGGTATGCGAAATATGGACAGATATTGATGGTATGCATAACAATGACCCACGTATTGTTGACAGGACCAATGCCATCAAGCAACTGAGTTTCGATGAAGCCGCTGAGCTGGCTTATTTCGGAGCTAAGATATTGCACCCAACCTGTATCTGGCCCGCACAGCAGGAGAATGTGCCGGTAAAACTGCTCAATACCATGCAGCCCGATGCTTCCGGAACGGTTATTACCAAGGAAGCGGGCAGTGTAGGCGTAAAAGCGGTAGCTGCTAAAGATGGTATCATTGCCATCAAGATTAAAAGCAGCCGGATGTTACTGGCGTATGGATTTTTAAGGAAAGTATTTGAAGTCTTTGAAAAATACCATACTTCTATTGATATGATCACCACTTCTGAAGTAGCGGTATCCGTAACGATCGATACAGATGTCTCATTGAAAAAAATTGTGAAAGAACTGGAGCCATTCGGGACGGTAGATGTAGACAAGGACCAGACCATTGTATCCATCGTTGGCAACGAAATTGCCCAGACAGATGATGTGTTGCAGAAATTGTTTGAAGCTATCCGGGAAGTGCCGGTAACCATGGTCAGTTATGGTGGAAGCCCGCATAATATCTCGCTGTTAGTGCCTAGTTCATATAAAGTAAAAACGCTACAGTTGTTGAATAAGGGATTGTTTGGGTTATAGTTGCAATGCGGGTTGGCTTGCTCCATCCGGAGAAACCCTGATTCTTGTAATGAATCCTGTTTTCATTAGATTTTAGAGTATGGTTGATTTATTAAATTCAGATCCCGAAGCCTTTCCATTTTTCGACTTAACGCCCGATCTGGTTTGTATCGCAGGGAAGGACGGGTTTTTTAAAAAAGTAAACCCTTCGGTTATCCAGAAACTGGGCTATACTGAAGAGGAATTATTTGCCAGTCCCATTGCCACTTTTATGCACCCGGATGACAGGGACCATACCCTTGCGCAAAGAACAAAATTGCTGGAAGGTAACCCGCTGACCAATTTCCAAAACCGCTATCTTTCCAAAACCGGGAATGTGTTGTGGCTCGACTGGACATCAGTTTATTTCCCCGATAGAGAAGTTGTATTTGCGATCGCCAAAGATGTTACAGAACGAAAACAAATAGAGAAAGAGGTAGAAGATGAGTATATCAAATTTAAAAAATTAGCCACTCATTTTAAAAGCAGGATAGAAAGAGACAGAAAACACTTCGCCGGTGAATTACATGAAGAAGTTGCGCAGTTAGCTTCCGTTATAAAAATGGATATTGACTGGATAAGCCGTGAACTGCCTGAACTACCAGGTTTATTGCAGAGCAGGGTTGAACATGCGCGGGCAGTGTCTGAATTGCTTATACACACCATCAGGAGAGTATCCTTTTCAGTTAGCCCTTATATGTTAGAGGAGATGGGATTAAATGCAACATTGAAATGGCTTTGTAAGGAATTTACTATCCTCAACAAAATCCCCTGCCGCTTCGAAAGCATATATGATGAAGGGATGTTAACAGACGAGATCAAGTTAGATTTCTTCCGCATTTGC
>JBKJPR010000415.1:0-3570 GCA_046594275.1 Sediminibacterium sp. | reverse complement strand
TCCCAACTTCAACCGCGTTTATGATGCGCTCTGCATCAATGCTATGATAGAGGCTTCCTCAGAAATATCCATGTTATCTCTCACATTCATTTTCTCACTTAATTGCTCATTCTCCTGGTTGCCTGTTTCGCGAAAAGTGGTGGTTTTTTTATACTGGTAACGGCTGCTGTCCGCAGGCTTATTCAACTCTTTTTTCAGATCGTCCAATTCTTTTTGTTTTTTATCGGCCTCTTTCTGTAATTCTTCTTTGCTTTTCTTGAAATTTTCTACCGCATCGCTTCTCTCGGTATTTTCATCCATATCCCTGTCTTTTTTATCCGTTTTTTCCAGGCCGCCCGGTGTCATAATATATTCTTCATCTGAACTCCAGTTTTCATAATGATTATTCCAGTCTTCGTCTTCAAATTCCCAGTCATTTCTGCCCGTATTAAAGTGAAAGGAATTCAGTGAACGGTTCACACTCCTGGTGATCACGATCCGTTTTCCCACCGGTACCTGTATGGTTACTGTTACACTCTGGTTACGGAACTTAGTGCCGCGCTGCAGGGAAAAGCCCCTGTCGAGCCAGAGGGTGCTGTCCTGCTGGTTAATACCGTAACTGATCTGTTTCACATTGTTTAGTGCTACTCCTTCATCGTTACCGTTACTGTATTTATAAGAGGAGATATGAAAAACTGAATCGGCGCTCTTGGTTATGCGAAGTTTAACGTTGTTCAGGAAAAGGCTGTCATCCGTCATACTCATAATGCCATCCATCTTAAACCAACGGCCATATACTTTCACCTTGGTATCCGGAACTTTTACGATCAGTTTACCGGTAGCGGGTTGTGCAATGGAATATTCCTGTTTGTCTCTGGCCCTTGCATCAAAATTTCGTGCAATGGATATTGCGAGGATACCGGCACATACCAGCCCAATAAACCATAGTCCGCCAAATGTAAAGCCGAGGTATTTATTGTGTGATTTCACACCCATGATCCTCCGGATAAGCCAGGTAATGAAAGCCACTACCGGTACGCCTAAGAATAGCAACAGGGTTGACCATGCGAGGAAATTCTGCCAGAATCCTTCCAGAAAAAAATTCTTCAAAGGAAAAACACCTACGCCGGCAACCATAAAGGCTAACAGTGTTACTAATAAAGCAAAGGCGAGTATACCTGCTATGAACAAGAAGAACGCTTTGAACATGATGCCGAAAACCCTCAAAACCCTGCTGCCCCCGCTCTTTGCTGCATAAGCGGTTTCGGCGCCAAACTGCTGGCCTTTCTGGCTCATGGTCTGACCAAATTCCTGGCCGAATTGCTGTGCTTTATCTTTAAATTCTCCACCCCATTTTTCTGCACGGGTTTTAAATCCTTCCAGGTCTTCCTGAATGGTATTTTTAATGGTATTCAGGTCCACTTTTTCACCACGCATCTCCAGTTTTTCAGAAGCGCTTTTTGCTTCCGGTATTACGGCCCATAATATGGCATATACTACGAACAGTGTACCACCGAAAGATCCGAATACGATACCGGGGAAAGGATCCACATCAAACCAGAAGGCGTTTCTGAAGATAGACGTGATAATGCCTACCACCAATGGAAGGGCAAAGATCAACCGGGGCACCCAGATAGTGATATCAAAATAAGAAGCGATACCACTGGCTACACCGGCAATCACTTTTTCTTCGGGGTTACGGTATAACCGCTTGGTAGAAGAGGTGTTGTTCAATGGTTTGGAAGGAAGGATGACCCATAACAGTATATACAACAGGATACCTGTACCGGCGCCAAAAGTGATCAGTGCAAACACCAACCGTACAATGGTAGGATCTATACGCAGGTAACTGGCTAACCCCCCGCATACACCACCTAATATTTTATCTGTTTCATCCCTGTACAGGCGGCCACGCGGGGCATCAGCAGCGTAACCAAAATTCTGGCCACCTGCGCTTTGCTGGTAGTTTTGTTCGCCGCCTAACTGAGATTGTACTTTTCCTTCTTCGCCTTCAAAGTCTTCGGGACGTCCCATACTGGCTATAATATGGTTCACATCATCATCTGTAATGCAGGTACTGCCTTTTTTCAGGCTTTCACCAAACAGTTCAGCAATACGGCCTTCGATGTCGTTAATGATCTCATCACGTCCCTCCTCGTTGGCAAAGAACTTACGCAAACTTTCTACATACTGCTTCAGCATGTCGTAAGCAGACTCCTCTATGGGAATCACTCTGCCCTGAAAGTTTATATTAATTACCTTTTTCATGGTCTGTTCAATTTTATGGTTGGTTAAGGTTGGGTTGGGTTTTCATCGGATGGGGGTTGCGAAGCAGGTTGTGTGAGCGCATGCACTGCGTCGGCCAGTTCCTGCCAGGTTCTTTCGAGTTCACCATAGAACGCTAATCCTTTGTCAGTCATAACAAAGTATTTACGGGGCGGCCCGCTGTTACTTTCCACCCAACGGTAGGTAAGTAAACCTGCATTTTTTAATCGGGTAAGCAAGGGATAGAGTGTGCCTTCCAGAATATGAAGATTAGCTGATTTCATCCGGTCTACCAGGTCACTGGGATATACTTCCCCCTGGCGGATAATAGATAAAATGCAAAACTCCAATACACCCTTCCGCATCTGACTTTGTGTGTTCTGAATGTCCATAGCCGGAATTTTTGTTGGCCTTCCATTCTAAACTTAATTCAAATGGGAGGTCCTTGTGATTGAATTGATTCTTGCGTGAAGCTTCTTGCTTTATGCTAAATGCCTTCTTACTATCCTGTTTCTACGGGTACGCTCAAGGTTCCATAAATCTACTACGCCAAAAGCGGTTTTGTGGTTAATGGCAGGGATACCGGTAGCAACAGTTTCTTTTACTTCTTTCACTAAATTTTCTAATTGGTTCTTGCCCAGGTTTTGAAAGAAAGTTGTGTTTTGCGTTTTCATGATCTTTTTATTGAAAAGGTTTAAAATGTTTTTTTTAAGGGTTGCAGGTATTTTGTTTTAGCATTTCCCGTTCTCTTCCTTTGACAACACAAAGATGGGGGTTTATTTGGTACTATGCAACACATGGTACCATGTTTTTTTTAGTAATAGGCAGAGAACTGTAACTGGCTTAGTTTAAATTATTGATTATTAACTAATTAGAAAATATTGTTTTTTTTGACTTGTGATAGGCGGTAATATTTTGGTGATAAATGGTAATTATATAATTAAAGCCCAAAACGATAAAATTTATCGATGCAATTTCAGCATTTACTGAATACTGGATCCCTTTACAATCAAGTAATGATGGGCTTTAGTATATACTTTCTTCTTTAATTGTTTGGTTAGGAGTATCGAAGTTCGGCTGTCTTTCCCTTTATAACTCTCCTGATCTTCAATTCCTGTAGAAACCCTAACTACATGCCATTTTCAAATAAAAAACTGCAAATGGACAAAAGTGAAAATATTTGAATTAACCAGCCCAATAAACGAAGTATTGTGAAAATAAATGTATCAAAGGTAAAATATGCAAATAATATGCGTTTTTTACGTAAAAAATTGCAATATTTACGTAATATTGCTCATGCACCCCACCATCCACGTCGCAATCATT
>JBKJPR010000065.1:0-6003 GCA_046594275.1 Sediminibacterium sp. | reverse complement strand
AGGAAATTTCCTAAAGAATGCACTGAACGGGTACTGTCAAAAAGCAGAAAGGTATTTTTGATACTAATATTGCTGCGGCCGGGCAAGGAGGCATTGTTGAGTTTGTAGAATACTTTTGTCGTATCAAACAGGATAAGATTATCCTCCCCAAAACTGCCATCGGGCCGCAATGGTGTAAAAACAAATTGTTTCGATGAATCCTTTGCTAACAGTATCAGGTTGATCAATTCGGCTTTTTTTATTTTACTGTCGCTCAGATTATCGATTTTTCCGGCAATAGACAGATAGGTACTGTCGCGCTGGTAAGAAAGCTTTGGTATTTGCATGGCCCATACATCTTCCCAGCGAAATCTTCGCCATCCATTAGTCAGCATCACGAGGTCTAAATAGGCGGAGGCGCTGTCTTCGGTCGAAAAATAATAAGCGGGATTATGCACATGCCCCTTTATCTCAGCGGATAATAACAATTGTGAAACGATATCAGCGGGAGGATCATTACCGGTATCACCATCTGTGACGGCAATGGAGAGAGAAGTTGGTATTGAATCAGGAACTTCGATCTCGTATACATTCTTACCACGTTTTTCAAGGTTAAGCGTATCTGCATGTAAGGTCGCATCCAAATGGTATTCATCATTGTTTACAAAAAGAATTCTTTCTGCCAATGGCTGCTGGTAAGCATCAAATACAGTTACCTGTAACACGCCCGATGGGAAATCATTCACGGGCAGGCTGGATATGATCTTTGTTTTTACACTAAGATTGGCCACTGCGCGGAAAACAACCTGCTGGTGCATATGCGCCACGATACTTAGCCGCCTGAAACGCTCATCCGGTTTAGCTGGCCTTTCCACCGTAAATGTCCGGGTACCATAGGTATTAATTACAGATAATATGATGCCGGTGGGTTTTGCACCGGGCAACCTTGTATACTGTGTGTTGCCGGATGCGTCTTTCCATTCCGCGGTATATACTTCCCCAACTGCCGGTGTTAACCTGATCTTCCCCATGCCATCATGCCTCGAAGTGAATGTGGTAACAGGTTGCCCGCTCTTGTCGTTAATCACACCGCTTACCGGCATAGGCATACCTGCCGAATTACGGGCCTTAAAGGCAATGGTACTGGGAAGATTCTCGACCATATCTCCCCCTTCAGGAAAAAAAAGGAGCGTGGTAACAGGAACAACTGGGGGCTGTTTTTTTTGTCCCACACCGGCCTGTGCAACCGGGATGATCTTGTGGAAGAGGAAAGCTGAATCAAAGTTCAGCATCCAACGGGTATAGGCCATGACCTGTAATTGGTTGCCGGTAAATTTCTGTGGGATAGTAAAATTTCCTGAGGCACAGGATCCGATAATGGGTACAATGGTTCTTTCCAATAACTTGCCATTTGTATCAAACCAGTCAATATAGAAATTCTTACTGAGATCTGATGGATCGATACCATTTAACAGGTAGGCCTTATACCAAATGGTCTCCCCAGAAGCATAGGCGGAATTATCAAAATGAATATGCACCTTTTCCTGCGGAACCCGGCTGTTATAACTATCGAGCAGCGAGTCAATAGCTTGACACCTGGCGGCAGCTACTAATGCAAGCCATAAGCAAAGTGATAATAGCATTCGATTAAGCATACGGTTGGTTTAGGTTGCAAATATTGATGAACAGTAATAATACCTAACAAAGAGGTTCATTCACTAATGAATAAATCTTTGGAAAGGTATAGTATATGCTTCTT
Source organism: Sediminibacterium sp. (assembly GCA_046594275.1). Classification (GTDB taxonomy): domain Bacteria; phylum Bacteroidota; class Bacteroidia; order Chitinophagales; family Chitinophagaceae; genus Sediminibacterium. The sequence goes on along the minus strand of JBKJPR010000065.1, from coordinate 4,265 downwards.
CCGGCGCATCAAGCGGTGGGGGGCCGCAGTCGTTATAATGCCAATTGATAAGCCAGCCTTTTCAATTCTATTTCCGCAACTTTCGCCGCATAATTCAGGTTTACCAAACGGAACCCTGCATTCTCAAAACTTTGTTGTGCCAGTTTCACATCAATGATCGTGGCCTGGCCGAGTTGAAATCGCTGCAATACAAGATCAAGCAATTGCTGCGACAATGCATAATTTTTCTGCTCGGTTTCTAATTGTTGCAGGGTATTTACATACGATTGATAGTTGCGTACAGCCGCTGTTTCAAAATCAAGGAATAAGTTATCGCGGATGATGTTGGCGCTACGGGTATTAATAGATGCCACCCGCTGCTGGCGTTTTGCAATGCCGCCATTATAGATAGGTATCCCTATATTGATCCCTACAAAAGGGCCATAACTCTGGTTTAACAGGCTAAAGCCTGCCGCACTCCTGGAGTTGGTAAAATTATAACCGGTGCTTGCGCGGACGGTTGGATAACGAAGCGCTCCGGTTTCTCTTTCGATCAGTTCATTAATGGTTACCTGCTGGCTGGCAGCCAGGAGTTCAGGGTTGTTTTGTAAGGCGCTGCGGATATTCTCAAGTTTCACTGTCCTGTCTATGATGATCGTATCTACAATGACCAATGTCGTATCCGGATTCACGGCAATCAGGTTAAGCAAGTCTGTTTTTGCCTGGTTAATTACCAGTTCCTGGCTTTGTTGCGTCTGCAGTAAGCCATTCAGATCCAGTTGCGCCTGGAATATATCCGCATTATTGGACATGCCCACCTCTTTGCGGATCTGCAAAATACCAAGGCGTTGTTTAGATACATCAATAGACTGGGTAAGGGTTTTCCGGTATGACTGCTGGCGCACAACATCATAATATTTTGTCATGACGGCAGCGATGGTATTCTGAATCTGGGCATTGAGCAGTTGCTGGTTCTGCTGCTGCAGTTCTCCCAGCCTTTTTTTGGTAGTCACTACCCGGAACCCGTTAAAAAGTAATATGCTTCCTGTGACGCCGGCTGTCAGGTTATTGGAACCTACATTACTACGCCTGGTATCGCGGGAAGCATCGGCAAATTTCTGGTTGATGGTGGTAAGCTGTTCATTGTCATTGATAGTGCCATTTACAACAGGCAACCCCCCCGCTATCCCGATATGATTATTGATGCTGCTGATTTCCAGCCCATTTTTAGCTAACTGGATATCATAGCTGTTCTTTAACGCGATACTGATCGCATCGGGTAACGACAATCTTTGTTGTGAATAGCCTGCGAGGGCGATCGTACAGAAAGAGATAATTAAGATTCTTTTCATGCTGCGTGAAATTACCAACACTGGTAAAATGTACAGAAAAATTTATATGAGCGGGTGATCAGCTCACCAGCGTACCTACATTCGTTCCTTCCACCACCTGTAACAGGTTGCCCGGCTTGTTCATATCGAACACGATGATAGGGAGTTTGTTTTCCATGCACAGTGTAAAAGCGGTCATGTCCATCACTTTCAGGTTCAGGGTAATACATTCCTGGTAACTGATCTTTTCGAACTTAACAGCATCCGGATATTTTTCAGGATCGGCATCATATACTCCATCCACCCGTGTTCCTTTCAAAATAACATCCGCTTTCATTTCAATGGCACGTAAGGAGCCTGCTGTATCGGTTGTAAAATAAGGGTTGCCTGTACCGGCGCCAAATATCACCACCCTGCCTTTTTCTAAATGCCGCAAGGCTTTCCGGCGGATATAAGGTTCTGCCACCTGCTCCATATTAATGGCGCTTTGCAAACGGGTATACACGCCTATTTTCTCAAGCATGGCCTGCATGGCCATGGCATTGATCATGGTAGCCAGCATACCCATATAATCGCCATGGGCCCTTTCAATTCCGCTATCCGCCTCATTCATGCCCCGGTATATATTTCCGCCCCCTATCACAATGGCCACCTGTACCCCCATATCCGTCACCAGTTTGATATCGTGCGCATATTGTTCAATGATCTTGGGGTTAAAGGGATCGCCGTTACGCTGATCACCCAATAAAGCTTCGCCTGATAATTTTAGGAGGATACGTTTGAACTTGGGGAGCATGGGGTTGGATTGATTTATGCAAATAACCTGAATTTTTACTCAAATGCCAAGACAATCGTTAAAAGCATAAAAAAGGGGAACGCATTGCGTTCCCCTTTTTTTGCGATCAGGCAAAAGATATTATCCTAAAGCCACTCTCTTAAATTCAGTCACTTTCAGATCAGCGCCTACACTTTTCAGGTAATCACCCACACTCATACCACCATCTTTAACGAAAGCCTGTGCCAGTAAAGTTTGTTCTTTAAAGAACGAATTCAGTTTACCTTCTGCGATCTTAGCAATCATCTCATCAGGCTTGCCTGCCATTTTCGGATCGGCTTTCATGGTATCCACCACGATAGCCCTTTCCCTTTCAATGGTTGCGGCAGGAATACTTTCTGCATCAACAGCCAATGGATTCATGGCTGCGATTTGCATCGCAATGTCTTTACCTGCTTCTGCTGCTTCGGCAGTTAATCCCACCAAAACGCCCATACGGTAGGCGCCATGAATATAAGAAGCCACATAAGGCGCTTCAATCCTTTCAAATTTAGCGACACCGATCTTTTCGCCGATAGATGCTAATTTATCATTGATCATATCAGCTACTTTGACACCATTGATGGCCACTTCATTCAGTTCTTCCGCGCTTTTTACATTATTTGCTACTGCTGCATCAGCAATGCTTTGTGCAAAGGCAACGAAATCAGCATTCTTTGAAACGAAATCGGTTTCACAACTGATACATACCACGAACCCGGTTGTATGATCAGCAGATGTTTTCGCAATGATAACCCCTTCTTTCGCTTCACGGTCGCTGCGTTTGGCAGCTACTTTCTGACCCTGTTTGCGCAGCCAGTCGATGGCGGCTTCAAAATCACCATTGGTTTCTGTTAATGCTTTTCTGCAATCCAGCATGCCTGCGCCGGTTGTCTGGCGGAGCTTATTGATATCTGCGGCTGTTATTGTTACGGTTGACATGACTTTTAATTATTAATTATTAATTACTAATTCCAGTAAGAGGCTTTGGCAATTAGCAACTACTATCGGCTTCCGCCTCCGCCACCACCGGCTGGACGACGATTACCGGGTACGCGACGCTTAGGAGGGCCGCCTGCACCTGGACCACCTGAAGGCCCACTACCGCGGGATCTGCCACCGCGTGCAGCTTCTGTCTGCGCTTCAGCTTCCATGCGACGTGCCCTTGTTTCGTTTTCGTTGTTGCCCTCATCAGACTCTTCTTCGTCTTTAGAAGCCTGGCGCTCGGCCAAACCTTCTGCGATGGCAGCAATGATATAGTTGGTAATGATGGCTATCGATTTAGTGGCATCATCATTTGCGGGAATAGCGAAATCAACTTTGTTAGGATCGCAATTGGTATCTACCATACCAAAAGTAGTGATGCCTAAACGCCTGGCTTCAGACAAAGCAATATGCTCATGGCCGATATCAACCAGGAACAAGGCGGCTGGTAAACGCCCGAGTTGAGCAATACCACCCAATACTTTTTCCATTTTGTCTTTATCGCGGGTCAGGGTCAGGCGCTCCTTCTTGGTTAAGCTTTCAGCGCTTCCGTCGCCCAGCATTTTTTCAATGCTCTGCATTTTTTTCACACTCTTGCGAACGGTGTTGAAGTTGGTTAACATGCCACCCAGCCAACGTTCAGTAGCATATGGCATGTTTACACGCTTGGCACATTCGCTAACGATCTCTTTAGCCTGTTTTTTAGTAGCCACAAACATGATCTTTTTACCACTTTTAGCGATTTGCTTGATAGCGGCGGCAGATTCCTGCAGGTGATCAACCGTCCTGTTCAGGTCGATGATGTGGATACCTTTTTTCTCAGCAAAGATGTAAGGCAACATCTTTGGATTCCACTTCTTTTTCAGGTGACCAAAATGTACGCCGGCCTCCAGGAGTTGCTGTTGTAACGAAGTGTTATTTTCCATCTTGTATGATTAAGTATTGAAATGAATGGTTTGTTGTCTGTTGTCTGTTGTTTGTGGTTGTTAATGGTTGTAATAACTACAGACCACAAACCACAGACAACAAACTGCCGTTTATCGTTTACTGAACTGGAAGCTTCTACGTGCTTTCTTATGGCCGAATTTCTTACGTTCAACGCCACGAGGGTCACGCTTCAACTGGCCGGCTGCTTTTAATACAGGCCGGAAGTCAGG
>JBKJPR010000484.1:0-2625 GCA_046594275.1 Sediminibacterium sp. | reverse complement strand
TCAATATGAAATGTTCTGGCAGCAGCGATCATTTTCTCAGCAGCTTTTTCATTGGTAAATACTTCCAGCCTGTGGCCCATATTGAATACCTGGTACATTTCCCTGAAATCTGCACCTGAATTTTTCTGTATCAGTTGAAAAATAGGCGGCACTTCAAACAGGTTGTCTTTAATAATGCTGAGTGGCTGAGGCAGGTATTTCATACACTTGGTCTGACCGCCACCGCTGCAATGGATCAGGCCATTGATATCCGCGAAATATTCATCCAGCAATACTTTCAGCAAAGGAGCATAGGTCCGGGTGGGCGATAATAATAGCTTTCCAACCTTCATCTTTACCCCTTCTACAGTTATCTCATCACTCATCCTGCTATTTCCTATATAAACAACTTCGTTATCCAGTTTGGGTTCAAAGGTCTCGGGGTATTTTTCAGCATAATACTTATTCAGCACATCATGACGGGCGCTGGTAAGGCCATTACTGCCCAAGCCGCTGTTATATTCGGTTTCATAAGATGCCTGACCTGAACTGCCAAAACCCACGATCAGGTTACCTGGCGCAATTTTATCATTGGTAACCAGCTTTGATTTGGGCCAACGGGCTGTCATGGTACCATTTACAGCAATCGTGCGAACCACATCGCCTACATCAGCAGTTTCGCCTCCCAGGTAATGAATGTTCACGCCGTAAGAACGCAACTGGTCAAAAAATTCTTGTGTACCATTAATTACTGCTTCGAGTATTGCACCCGTTATGAGTAATTTATTCCTGTCGATGGTGGAAGAAAATAATAAATTATCTGTCACTCCCACACATAACAGATCATCCAGATTCATAGCCACTGCATCCTGGGCAATGCCCTTCCATACGCTAATGTCGCCTGTTTCTTTCCAGTAGAGATAGGCAAGGATACTTTTGGTGCCCGCGCCATCAGCATGCATGATGTTTACCCAATCCTTATCACCACATAAAAGGTCGGCATATATTTTACAAAAGGCATGTGGGTATAATCCCTGGTCAAGTTTCTGGATAGCAGCATGGACTTCTTCTTTCTGGGCAGAGACTCCGCGTTTAGCGTATAGAGACATTTTTAATTTTGAGATTGGAGAATTGGGAAATTTTGGAATTGAGGCAAATGTACAGATTAGTGAGGAGTAGAAAATAAGGGAACTTTCAATTTCCCAGTTTCCCAATTCCTGCCTTACTTTTACCCCTCTATGAGGGTACATCGTGAATTAGCTGCTTCTCTACCGGAGTTTAACAAGGCCGTGGTTACCATTGGCACCTTTGATGGTGTGCACCTGGGACACAGGCAGATCATCGCACAACTAAAGCAGGAAGCGGCCCGCATTGGGGGCGAAACGGTGATCATTACGTTCCATCCCCATCCCCGCAAGATCGTATCCTCGGTGCCGGGAGATATTAAATTGCTTACTACACTAACTGAAAAAACAGCCTTACTGGAGGCGGCCGGAATCGATCACCTGGTGGTGGTTCCCTTTGACCATGTTTTTGCCAACCAGACCGCAGAGCAATATGTGGAGGATTTCCTGTACCGGTATTTCAAGCCCCATACGGTTATTATAGGTTACGATCACCGCTTTGGCAAAGGGCGCGAGGGTGATTATCATCTGATGGAGCAGTACGGGAAGTCGCTGGGGTTTGAAGTAAAAGAAATTTCTGAGCAGGTATTGAATGAAGTGGTGATCAGTTCCACCCGGATCCGACATGCTTTGATGGACAATAATATTGATACAGCCAACCGCTTCCTGGGCTATCCCTATTTTTTTGAAGGTACAGTTATAGAAGGCAATAAACTGGGCCGCACTATCGGGTACCCTACTGCCAACCTGCATATAGGCAGTGAAGAGAAACTGATACCGGGCAATGGGGTGTATGCGGTTAGAGTTGGGAGTTGGGAGTCGGGAGTCGGGAATGATACTTGTGTGATTGATGGCCCATCATTCATGAACGCTTTTAAAGGTATGATGAATATTGGCCTAAGGCCTACAGTCGATGGCAAAAAAAAGGTAATTGAGGTGAATATTTTTGATTTTGACAAAGATATATATGGACAGATCTTACAGGTGCATGTTCAGCATTACCTGCGTGGCGAAGTTAAATTCAATGGCCTGGAGGAGTTAAAAAAGCAATTAGAGAAAGATAAAATATCGGCCCTCGCTGTTTTATAAAACCATAGTATCGCACGAACCTATTCCTTACCCCTGCTTCTTTTTGAATAAGTCATCTGGTTCAAAATCAATGATTTGCCGATAATTATCAAGACCGAGTATTTCTGCCAGCCTGATCAGCTTTTCGATTTTCACTTCGGTTAGCCCGTTTTCCCAGGTGGAAAGCGTGGAGCGGCCCATCTGTAATGCAGAAGCCACGTAACGCTGGTCAAAGTTCCTCAGTTCCCTTATCAGTTTGATGTTACGGGCAATACGTATTCTTTCAGGGTTTTGCTGGTACATAAAAAAAGCTTGATCAAAAATCAGGTTTACCCTACAATAATAAACAGTTTGCTAATGCCAAAATAGGGTGTAAACACGCTATGACGAATAGTATTTAAACGGTAATTTTCACCCCGTAAATAGTTGTCCGTTTTACTAACATTGTTCTGTG
>JBKJPR010000476.1:0-3271 GCA_046594275.1 Sediminibacterium sp. | reverse complement strand
TTCGGTGGTATTGCGTTTGGCCAGGCTTGACCTGGTAAGAAACCAGTGGCGCCAGTTTATTTATAATATTGATACAACAGGTTCATACACGCCTGTAAACAATGCGGCAGGAACGGTCTTGAATACACTCGCTGTAAACCTGGAAGAGAACAGCAGCCGGCAACCAGTCAATTATATTATGCCGCCGGGTGTTGAGCGCGTACAGTTACTGAGTAATAATGGTGTAAACCTGCAGCAGAATGAACAGGCTTTGAGCTTAAAGATCAATAATCTTGTCACAGGCGATTCGCGCGGTGTATTTAAAACAATGAACCTCGATATCAGGCAGTACGGTAAACTGTCTATGTATATGCATGCCGAATCGATTATCGGTCAGCGCCCGCTGAAAGATAATGAGTTGTATGCAGTAGTGAGGATAGGGCAGGACTTCCTGAATAATTATTACGAGGTCAGAATCCCATTGAAGATCACCCCCCCAGGAACCTATCCACGCGGACAGGAAGAGAAAGTATGGCCCTCAGAGAATAACCTGGACTTCAGCCTGCGTGACCTGATCGATCTGAAACTGCGCAGAAATAACCTGGGCAGGGCGCTCTCATCTATTTACAGGGAAACATCCGGCACCAAAACACTATCCATATTAGGTAATCCAAACCTCGGTGAAGTGAGAGGTATGTTGGTAGGTATAGAAAATCCATTAAAACCAGACGGAGCCGTAGCTCATGCAGAAGTTTGGGTGAATGAATTACGATTATCGCAGTTAGATGAACGAGGTGGCTGGGCCGCAGCGGGCAGGGTAGACCTTACCCTGGCTGACCTGGGTACGCTATCAGTTTCTGCCAATACCCATACCCAGGGCTTTGGTACTATTGAGCAAAGGGTAAATGAACGGGCAAGGGAAAACCTCATGCAGTTCGATGCTGCGGCTACGATTGATGCTGGTAAACTGATCCCCAAAAAAGCCAGGCTTTCAATCCCCCTCTATGGAAGTATAAACCGTACCGTTCTTACCCCTGAATATGATCCTTATGATAAAGATGTCAGGTACAAAGAAAAACTAAATGGCAGCGCTAAAGAGAAGCGCGATTCCATACGTAATTCGGCAGTGGATCAAACAACCATTAAAACATTTAATCTTACCAATGTGCGCGTATTGCCAGGGGCTGCCAAACCCGGCTTGTTCCGCTTAAGTAATTTTGATTTCAGTTATGCTTTTTCACAACTGCAGCAAAACAGCCCGGTGATTCTGCAGAATACAGTAACCAGGCACCGCGGCGGGCTTGGGTATACTTTCGTAGGACAAAGCAAGTACATAGAGCCGTTCAAAAAACTCATACGAACCAACACTCCGTGGCTGGCGTTGATAAAAGATTTCAATTTCAATGTAAAACCATCTTTTTTAAGTTTCAGGGCAGATATCAACCGGCAGTTTGGAGAATTCATCCCACGTATTGTAAATACGGTAGACAGCAAAGTAGAAAGGGTAGATACCACGTACGACAAATATTTCACCTTCGATCGCTTTTATAATATGCGCTGGGATCTCAGCCGTTCACTAAACCTCGATTTTAGCGCTGTTAATAATGCGAGGGTGGATGAACCGTTTGGAAGAATCGATACCAAAGAGAAGAAAGATACAGTTAAAGACAATTTCTTACAGGGTGGAAGGAACACCCTGTACCAGCAAAAAGCCACACTCAGTTATAATCTCCCGCTGAATAAATTTCCTTTGACAGACTGGATACAAGCAAGATATAGTTATGGCACTACATACAACTGGATAGGCGCCAGCAGGATTGCCGTAAACCTGGGTAATACGATAGAGAATTCACAGGATAATAACCTGAATATGCAGTTTAATTTTGTTAACCTGTATAATAAATCCAAGTGGTTGCGTGCGCTTGATAATGTGCCACCTCCCAAAACAAAACCCGATCCGGCTGCTGTAAAGAGCACTCAAAAACCGAATGCATTGGGGGTAACCATCCTGAGCAAAGAAGAGGTGGTAAAAGGGTTGAAAGGCAAAAAAAGAAAAGAGGCATTGAAAAAATGGCGGCAACAGAAACGGGATGAAAGTAATGCTCAGAAATTGCAAAAGGTTAATGAGCCTGTAGAACTGGGTGGTGCGGTAAGAGCCGCTGGCAAATTTCTAACAATGCTCCGGAATGTATCTGTGAATTATTCAGAAAATTACCGCAGCCGTTTGCCTGGTTATATGGACAGTACCCAATACCTCGGCCAGAACTGGCAAAGCCTGGCGCCCGGACTGGATTATGTTTTTGGCAAACAACCCGATACTAACTGGCTGAATAAAAAAGCATCACAGGGATTGATCACAAGAGACAGTACTTTCAACTTCCTGTTCAGGCAAAACTTTGAGCAAAGATTCAGCATTACTGCGCAAATAGAACCAGTACGGGAATGGATCATTGATCTAAACCTGGAAAAGTCATTTACCAAAGAATATTCTGAACTGTTTAAAGATACAACAGGCAGTGCGGGTTTGCAGCATTTAAATCCCCTGGCCAGTGGCGGGTTTAGTGTATCCTATATTGCATTCAATACCTTATTCTCAAATCATAACCCCAACGAACTCTCTGAAACTTTTAAGACATTCGAAAGCAATCGCCTGATCGTATCAAAAAGAGTAGCCGAATTAAATCCCTACTGGCAGGGATTACCCGCAAACCAGAAATTTGCCCCCGATGGTTATGCGAAAGGCTATGGCCGTTATGCACAGGATGTGCTGGTACCGGCATTTATTGCGGCGTATACAGGGAAAGATGCTAATGGCATTTCACTGATCAAACAGTCAAATCCTAAAATAAGCTCTAATCCTTTTGGAGGTATTTTACCCAGGCCGAATTGGAAAATGACTTATACAGGATTAACCAAAATACCAGCGCTTGCCTCTGCGTTCAGTAACATAACCCTTACGCATGGTTATAAAGGAACACTCAGTATGAATAGTTTCAACAGCGCCTTGCTCTACCAGGATCCATTCCGGTTCAGTGCGCCCGGATTTATTGATACGGTAAGCGGCAACTATATTCCCTATTTCCTGGTGCCAAATATCAGTATGATCGAAAGTTTTGAGCCTTTGCTGGGTGTAGACATTACCACAACCAACCAGCTTAACCTTAAATTCGAATATAGGAAGAGCCGCCAGTTGAGTTTAAGTTTGATCGATTACCAATTGAGTGAAAGCCGCAGTACGGAATGGACCATCGGCGCGAGCTGGCGTAAAAAAGGATTTAATCTTCCCTTCAAA
>JBKJPR010000265.1:0-3816 GCA_046594275.1 Sediminibacterium sp. | reverse complement strand
TTTTTCGTTATTGTTTTGTATATCATTGGCGCCAAAGAACAGGAAATATTTGCCATCTTTTTTGGTTATAGCCGGTGCCCACAAGGCCCTTTTAACCCAGGTAACTGACGATGAATCAATGATGCGGCTATGCCTGGTCCAGTGTACAAGGTCGGGAGATGAAAAAGCATCCATATATACCTGGTCATTGTATCGCGCAGAATAGGTAGGATAGATCCAGTATTTTTTCCCGAAAATAGCCGCTTCAGGATCTGCATACCAGCCCGTGAGAATGGGGTTACCCGACATTTTTTTCTGGGCCGACAGGGGAGTAGCAGTAACAGCGGGCAGTATAATCAATATCGCTTTGAAAATTATAGTAGCATACCGGTTTTTTTTCATGGTTGTTTGTTTTTACGGATTTATTGAATCAAAATGGCAAATCATCCTTCCTGTATAAAGAGCTAGTAAAAGTTGCAAAATAACTTGATAGAATCTCGTGTGGACGGGAGGACAAAACCCCCATCGCGCAACTTATTTTGAAGCCTTTAGTGGTTACCTTCTCAGTACCATCGTTGACATCTGTTAACTGTATGTAACTTGTTTTCTGCGCGTCATTGACCAGTATATTGAGGCTGCATTTTGGTGTTGTGGTTGCGATATCATAAGTATAAATAGCCAGAATTTCTGCCATTGAATTTAAAAGGTATAACCGGGAGTACTACTTGACAATAAGGAATAACACGTTGCTGATTCAGCAAATTTTATCCCCGTTTTTAACCCAGCTTCCCCAATATGATTGAAAAACATGAATCTGGTTTGTTAACCCTTCATTTGCATCATACATAGGCAGGTTCTGGTTACTCCATTCAAAAAGTCCGCCGTAAAGATTATAGATGTTTATATAACCCATCTCCATCAGCTTCTCTGCCGTTTTTTCACTCCGAAAACCAACCGAGCAATACACAATGATAGCCGTATGTTTGGGTATTCCCTCCAAAGCAGAAAGTAATACAGCATCTTCAGCATAAGAAATAAATCGTGCATTTCTGATATGACTTATTTCATATTCCTTCCGCTGTCTGCTATCCAGAAACAGGAAGGCATGCTGCTTATGGGCAATTTCTAAAACAGTTATTTCCGGTACAGTATGATTCAGGATTTTTTTTAGTAACAATCCATATGCCCTCGAGCCTACCTTATGTGTATGTGCTTGAAACCTATACCAGGTTATGCCAACTGCTACTATGCAAAGAAATATTATCAGGGCAATTTGCATTTTAAAAAATTAAAATACCTACTACTTAGACTTGGGTTGTAAAGTAGCCATATCATAATAGTGGTCAAAGAATTCATCGCACCATAGGCAAACATTTTTTAGGTCTTTGCCTCTTTCTTTTGCAAATGATTCTGCAAGGCCAAGACTTTCACCCATTTTATACGGTTCCCCATTATTTAACTGCTGAAAAACCGGAGAAGCTTTCATCTTCAGAAGTACATCAGATACTTTCTCTGTTCTTGCATCGCCCATGGGATATTTAGTACCGGGGCAGCAAGGGTTAATTGCCCAAAGCTGGATGCTTACCTCCTGTATAACATCATCATATCCACCTAAAAAATTTCGTGCACCGGATTGTATCTTACAGAAATTATGACTTGGATCCTTCATCCAGATATCATTTTCAAAAGCCCGCCCTCTTGCCCAATTACCGCCCAGCCACATTTCTTCATTCGCACCAAAATAAGAATAGGTAATCCAACTGGGATCAATCGGGCTTCCTTTTTTACCCATGGTCAGGTAAGGCATTACATCCACCATGCCGCGACTATTGAATAATTCTTTCAAAATATCCAGTTTGGCGCCTGCATGCTTGTGATACCGATCAAGACTTGCAATGCTGATACCCTTAACACCTTTCTCAATAAGGGTATCAAGAATGGCTTCGGTCATCAGGTCGCCATTGGTTTGTAGGGAAATTTTTTGTTGCTTACCGTATTTTTCTACCAGTGTATCCAGTATAAGGTATAACTGTTTCCTTTCAGCTAAGGGCTCACCTCCACTCAATATAATTTTATCAATTTTCTCTGGCAGGTTACCAATGATGCTTAGGCAATCCTCATCGCTGATGCGTTGTCCGTGCGGACCGGAATTATTGTAACAATGACCACATTTATCGTTGCACAATTGAGTAAATACCCAATAGACAGTTTCGCAATGTTCAAAACTCTTTTTCATGATCTGTTTTTAAAGCGTGTTCCAAAAATTAATTTCATTTTTTACGCCTGTTCGGCCGTCGTTAATGAAGTCTTCCTTTTTTTGAAAAACTTCAAGATTACCATTGTCCATATAAGCAATTAGATCTCCCATTAATAGTGCTTCTTTAAGATCATGTGTAACAAATAGTGCCGTAATATTAAAGTCTGCCGCAATGGACTTGTATAGCTCTTGCATATTACTTCTTGTTTCTACATCGAGGCTGCTGAAGGGCTCATCAAGGAGCATTAAAGGTGGGTTTATAATTAAGGCCCGCCCAAATGCAACCCTTTGTTTTTGGCCGCCGGATAACTGCTCAGGCATTTTCATCGAATGTGCAGAAAGCTCCAGCCGTTGTAACAAAGCCGCTACTTTGCTTTTTATTTGGCCATCCGAAAATTTTCTGATTCGTAGCCCGAAAGCAAGGTTCTCAAATACATTTAAATTAGGAAATAGCAATGCTTCCTGGAAAAGGTAAACAATATTTCTTTCATTGGGTTGTATGTTATTGATATTATTTCCCGTAAGAACGATGTCCCCGTTTTCTGGCACTTCTATGCCGGCTATTATTTTGAGTAAGGTAGATTTACCGCAACCGCTTTTACCCAATATGCTCATAGTTGTATGAGCCGGCAGGGAAAAAGATACTTTATCAAGCACTATTTTCTTGTTGTATTTTTTTGATATGTCCCGTATCTCTAAAAACATCACCTGGTTTGGTTGAAGATAAACTTTTTATTAACCCACAATAAAATGACAGGAGGTATTATCAGTATGCAGCAACTTAATGCTGCCTGAAAAATATTGGCTTCGCTGATAAACTGAAAAACTGAGATCGTAAGTGTTTGAACTTTACCAAAACCAATCACATTGGTCAAGCCATACTCAAACCACGAAATGAGGAAACACTGAAAAAAACATACAATACAAAGTGGCTTTGCCAACGGCCAAATAATTTTTTGAAAGGCATAAACATCCGTTCCTCCTAACGTATTTACAAGATGTCGAAACTGTTCAACCCGTTCATTCCAAAAAGAAGTGAAAAAGATTACACTATACGGGAAGGCAATAAACAATTGTGCGGTTATTACGCCTGCTATATTGCCGGCAAGATTTATTTTGATAAAGTAAAAGCGCAAACAGGCCGCGAAAATAACAGGAGAAAGGGCAAAAGGAAGATAAGCCAGTAACAAAAATATTTTCTTTTTTTTATGGTAGGAAATAAATCTGCTGGTAGTAAACCCTGCTATTGTTGCTGAAACCGCTACCGGCACTGCAATAAATAAGGATGTCAGAAACCCTCCTGTTATATTGCTGCCCTGCAGCAAAAGCCCGGCCCAGTTGGTTGTAGTAAACCGTTTGGGGAGAATGTGTGGGAACATCCAATTCTTTGAAAAGGAGAGCAAGAATAATATCATTACCGGCAGCAGGCAAATGCATCCTATCATAACTGGAATGGTATGCCTTCCAGTTATGATAGGTTGCATTTGCCTGCTGCCGGTAATGATATTATTCCTGCTCTCCTTTTCAAAGAATTGGATGTTCCCACACATTCTCCCCAAACGGTTTACTACAACCAACTG
>JBKJPR010000192.1:0-2734 GCA_046594275.1 Sediminibacterium sp. | reverse complement strand
AAAAAGATTGTATTTGTTTGGCCAGCCCTGTAGATTCCAGGATCTTGCGCGCAGTGAACTGGTAAATGTTATCATCATCTATCAGAAAAACAATGTGTTTAGCAAACTGCATAAGTAGTTTTGTAATAGTTAGATTACTTGATGCTGGTCCGGGGGATATTGTGGACAAGGACAGACCATTCAAAGATAATATTTTAAATAAAAGCGCCAATTAAGATTTTACAGTGATAAAGAACCTAACACCTGACCAGGCCTGGCAGAAGATCCGGCAGTTCTGCGGATACCGGGAAAGATGCCATTTTGAGGTAAAAGAGAAGCTTTTTGGCTTGGGATTGGCCAAAAATGACGTAGAAACCCTTATTTGCAGGCTGATAGAGGAGGATTACCTGAATGAAGAAAGGTTTGCGATCCAGTTTGCCGGGGGGCATTTCCGGATCAAAAAATGGGGGAAAATGAAGATCATATATGAATTAAGGCAAAAAAGAGTGGGTGAAAACATCATAAAAAGGGCTTTAAAAGAAATAGAAGAGGCCGATTATATGGCATCTTTGCAAAAACTGGCCCGCGCCAAATGGAATAGCCTCAAAGAAGAGCAATGGCTTAGCCGCCAGGCAAAAACCAGGGCTTACCTGCTTCAAAAAGGGTATGATGCTCCCGCGATACAACAGGTGATCGCCGGGATCAGGTCTGGAGATACAGAATAACCGTAAATCAATTAAAGAAAGGATGTTGAGATTTTTACTGACAATGGGATGGTTGATCATGACGGGGATTGCGGGCGCACAGGAAAGACCTGTTTTTTTCAGCAGGGAACTGTCTTTTACCAATGAAAATGATGCCTATCTTCTAGGAAAAGAGGATGCCTACTATACAAATGGCGTTTTTATCAGGCTAAGTAAGGCGGGGGATAAAAACGGCCGCAAAATAACCCATTCGTATGACTTTGGCCAGATGATCTACACACCGCTTATCCGTAAAACAATAGTTCCTGCAGATATTGACCGTCCTTATTGCGGCTACCTGTTTGGCAAATACAGCCGTTCCAGTTTTTCAGATGATGATGCCCTTTTACAGTACAGTGTTTCTTTAGGGTTGATAGGCCCCGGCTCTTTGGGTGAAAGCCTCCAGAACAGCTATCATAAACTGTTAAGGTATGCCCGCTTCACCGGGTGGACATACCAGGTTCAGGATGCCATAGGCGTGGATCTGGGCCTTGTGTATGCCCGAACTTTATGGGAAGATTCAACCTGGATCAAACTGGTGCCGTTGGGGCAGTTGAGCCTGGGCAGCAATTTTACGAATGCCCGCATAGGAGCCTATCTGTGTCTCGGCAGTTTTGAAAAAAATGGTAACAGCGCTTTATGGAATGCCCGCATACAAAAAAGGGAAACAGTTACAAGAAAAAAATATGAACTCTTTGCCTACTGGTACCCACAGATTATTTTCCAGGGATATAATGCTACGGTAGAAGGCGGCCTCTTCAACAAAGGCAATGGCGGCGCAGCGCTGGGAGAAACCGAACGGTGGATGTTTCAGCAAAACCTGGGTTTTTGTTATGCGGAGGGCCGGTGGACCACTAAAATGGAATTTATATTCCAGAACAGGGAGGCTGTTGCCCAAAAAACCGCCCACCAATACGGTTCGTTACAGGTGAGTTACCGTTTGCATTAACTTGCGGTTGCAGTAAACCACAATTATGTCATCTCTTACAGTCACACTTATCCAAACCAATATATTCTGGGAAGATAAACCGTCCAACCTGGCCATGCTCGAAAAAAAGATCATGAGCATTCCCAAGAGAACGGAACTGGTTGTATTGCCCGAAATGTTCAGCACCGGTTTCAGTATGCAGCCGGAGAAGCTCGCTGAGGATATGGATGGTCCAACGGTGAACTGGATGAAGAAAATAGCCAGGACTAATAAAATCATCCTTACGGGTAGCCTGATCATTTCTGAAAACGGTCATTATTTCAACCGCCTGTTATGGGTATTGCCTGATGGAACATTGGGTTATTACGATAAACGCCACCGCTTTGCTTTTGCCGGAGAAGATAAAGAATACACCCCGGGCCATAAAAGGCTGATCGCACAGGTGAAGGGCTGGAAGATCAACCTGCTGGTATGTTATGACTTGCGGTTCCCGGTATGGGCAAGACAGCAATCAGCCGAAGCTCCTGAATATGATATACTGCTGTATGTAGCCAACTGGCCAGAACGGAGAAGCCATGCATGGAAAACATTGCTTACCGCAAGGGCCATTGAGAACCAATGTTATGTGATAGGGGTGAACAGGGTGGGAAATGACGGCAACCAGATCAGTTATAGCGGCGACAGCCTGGTGATAGATGCTTTGGGAAACACGCTCTATCATAAAGCCGTTGAGGAGGATCTTGTTACGATTGTACTGAAAAAAGAGCCATTGCAGGAGATCAGGGAAAAGTTCCCTTTCTGGAGAGATGCCGATGATTTTAAAATAATTGAGGATGGAGAATAAGCAGGTATATACAGCGGATAAAGTTTTTACAGGAACCGAATGGCTAACTGATTATGCAGTGGTGGTTGCAGGGGGTAAGATCATTGATTTGGTTCCTGCGGCGTCAGTCGGGAATGGCTCATCTGTAAAGCATCCTATCATAGCGCCGGCGTTTATGGATATACAGATCTATGGGGCATATGGAAAATTACTGGCCGTTTATCCTGAGGCGGATTCGTTACATAAACTATATGACTACTG
>JBKJPR010000055.1:0-3260 GCA_046594275.1 Sediminibacterium sp. | reverse complement strand
AGTATTAACTGCCGAACAACGAAAATCCGCACTGAGGGTAGAAGCCAATTATTTTTCTTCCTCCTACCTGCGTAATGATGGTGCAGGAAAGTTCACAGTATCAAATTTGCCTGTTGAAGCGCAGCTATCTGTACTGAATGGTATGGTAGTGGAAGATTTTGATAATGATGGTAACCTTGATATAGTGATTAATGGAAATGATTATGGCACGGAAGTATCCGTTGGCAGGTATGATGCGCTGAATGGCCTTTTTCTCAAAGGCGATGGGAAAGGAGGGTTCAGGCCACTAACGATATTAGAAAGTGGTATTTACCTGCCCGGTAATGGAAAAGCGCTGGTGCGGCTCAATAATGCAAAGGGTCATACCTTACTTGCTGCCAGCGAGAACAGGGGGCCTCTGAAAATATATGAGAGCAAACAACCTAATAAAATGATTCCTGTAACTGCTGTAGATATGACCGCATTGATAAAATTTAAAAATGGGACTATCCGGCGCCAGGAATTGTATCATGGTTCTTCTTTTCTTTCACAATCAACGCGGTCTATCAGTGTTAGCCCATTAGTTGAATCGGTTGAAATTATTGATCAGAAAAGGAATAGCCGGAAAATTATTAATTAATGCGAATCAGGAGATGAATTTGACTATGATTCAATCAAGTTGTATTGTAACTTTTGCTTAGTGAAACTTTGTGTCTTGGAGACTTTGTGGTTCAGACTATTGGAACCACAAAGAGACACAAAAAAAGATTTTGATAGCTCAACATGTTAAAAATAAATTTATGAGAGAACGAAAATACTTTGTAGGCCTCCTGTGCATAGCTCTTATACTCATTGGCTGTAAGCAACGTACTAAATTAACGGCTGACGATACGGATCTTCTTCACCTGAACCAGGACCTGCTCACACAGACCATTATTTACGATGTATTTACCCCGCCGGTGGCAAGCCGTATTTATGTATATTCTTCACTGGCATCTTATGAAGCCATACGGTTTGCTAAAAAAGATGCACCATCGATCGCGGAAAAACTGAATGGTTTTACAGCTATGCCACAACCAGAGAAGGGAAAAAAATATAATTACGCATTAGCAGCTACCAGGGCTTTTTTTACAGTAGTACATAAAGTTATTTTCTCGCTCGATTCTTTAAAAACCTATGAAGAAAATACCTATGCCGGGTTTAAAGATGCAATGGAGGAAGATGTATATACACGCTCTGTTGCTTTTGGAGAGACTGTGGGATTAGTTATACTTGACAGGGCTAAGAAAGATGGGTATGCCAAATCACGTGGTAAACCAAAACACCTGGGTAGTACTGATGCCGGCCAGTGGCGGCCCACCCCCCCCGATTACCTGGATGGAGTAGAATGGTGCTGGAACACCATGAAGCCCCTGGCGCTTGATACCTGTTCGCAGTTCATGGCCGTGCGGCCACCTACGTACAGCACGGATACAAACAGTGTATTTTTTAAAAACGCGAAAGAAGTATTTACGATCACAAAGAACCTGTCGGAGGAGGAAAAAATCATTGCCCGTTACTGGGATGATAATCCATTTGTAATAGAACACTCGGGACATATGATGTTTGGGAATAAAAAGATCACACCTGGCGGACACTGGATGGGTATAGCCGCCATTGCTGCCAAACAAAGCAAGGCAGATGCGGTTAAAACTGCACAGGGATATGCTCTAACCGCTATTTCGCTGTATGACGCCTTTATTGCCTGCTGGGATGAGAAATACAGAAGTAATGTAGTACGTCCCGTGACTGTGATCAATGAATTAATAGATAAAGGATGGACACCTTTTTTGCAAACACCGCCTTTTCCTGAATATACGAGCGGGCATAGTACCATTACCGCATCTGCTGCTGTTGTGCTGGCTCATTTATATGGAGATAAATTTGCCTTTCAGGATACCAGCGATCTTCGGTATATTGGTATGCAGCGGCATTTTAATTCTTTCCAGGAAGCAGCGGCAGAAGCTTCCATCAGCCGTGTGTATGGTGGAATCCATTACCGCAATAGTGTTGATGTGGGTGCAGAAGCAGGCAAAAAAGTTGGCGCTTATGTGATCCGGAAAACATTTCAAAAATGAAACGCACTTATTTCCTGCATCTCTGCAGTAAATAGGTTTAAATGTAAGTTATACCAAATAGACTTTAAAGTTACCCTAATGCTATGTGAGCGGTGAAGGGCGAATAGTCAATGTGGGTAGGATTCAGTACTGACTACTCACAATTAAAGTGTGGTTTTAAAATCTAACTGGTATTATTTCTCTCTGCGGGTTGCTCTGCGTCTCTGCGCCTCCTGCGGTTGGAGGTTTTTTTTACCGCGGAGGCACGGAGACGCAGAGGTAATACCAAATGGACTTTAAAGTTACCCTATGCTATGTGAGCGGTGAAGGGCGAATAGTCAATGTGGGTAGGATTCAGTACTGACTACTCACAATTAAAGTGTGGTTATAAAGTCTAACTGGTATTAGTCCTCCACATTTTCTCACCTCAGGTTCCACAAGTCAGAACCATCGGCTGTTGATAGTTTTTCCCCGTTAACAATGATCTGTGTAAAATCCGGTATCACATCAGCAGCGCCATACAGCATGAGGTCTGCCCTTGCAGATTCGTTGCCAATACCGATTGAGTGCATGCCTGCAGCGGTAGCAGATTGGATACCACTGATGGCATCTTCAAAAACAAGGCACTGATCAGGAGGTATGTTCATTTTCTCACACATCTTTTCATAAGGTTCCGGATGTGGCTTTCCCCGGGTAACATCGTGGGCCGTCACAAAATGTGTGAAGTCATTTTCAATACCGAGACCCGCCAGCATTTTCAGCATACGTGGATGATGAGAGCTTGTCACCACACCGATGGGTATCTCCAGGCGGGAAAGCGATCGTATGAATGTAACCACACCGGCAATAGCAACAGGTTGCATGGTACTGTCAAATTCATAACCCGCCTGTTCAATTTCTTTTTTGCGGGTATCGGTCAAATGATCAAACAGTCCCTTAATGGTATCACCCACTTTACGCCCGTGGATCCATTTGCGGATTAAAGCATCTGTCAGAGTAATACTTTCTTTATCAGTAAGGCTTTTCCAGAAGGTTTCGATCACAGGATTAGAATTAATGATCACACCGTCCAGGTCGAATATCACTGCTTTGATAAGGTTAGGCATACAGGTCATAGGTTAGATCAGCAAATGTCAGTAAAATCACAGGTAAATCCTTCAAATTACGATGCGAAATCTTTGCTAT
>JBKJPR010000028.1:0-2594 GCA_046594275.1 Sediminibacterium sp. | reverse complement strand
CAGGGACGGAAAGAAAAATCCATTCAAAGGCAGGGATCATCACACCGAAGCCTTTACCATCTGGATGGCAGGCGGTGGTATTAAACAGGGAACCAGTTTTGGTGAAACGGATGAGATTGGGTATAGCGCTATCAGCGGAAAGACAACCGCATTTGATGTGCAGGCGACCATACTCAATCAATTAGGGTTTGATCATGAGAAGCTGATCTACCAGTTCCAGGGAAGGCCGTTCCGGTTAACGGATGTGCAGGGGAGGGTGATTAATGAAATTGTTGCATAATAGTTGGTTGTGGGGACACAACCAACGGCGCCGGGGCGCCGTGATTGTGTCCCCACAATCTCAGCAGCGGGTTACAAAAAGAGTAAGAAAACAAAATATAATTAGCAATGGCCTTTACCGGAGAAATTTTTTAATACGCCCTGATTGTGTCCTCACAATCACAGCAACAGCTTACAAAAAGATACGTATATAAATAACTAAAAAAACATGGCTTTTAACCGGAGAAAATTTTTATCTATGTCAGCAGGATTAAGCGCTTTGGCAATTACGCCTTTGGAAACATTGTTTGCCCGGAAGCCGGATTTTAGTATACCGGAAACTTTCTCTCTGAAAGTGATGGGAACGAACTGGGGTTTTGCCGGGAGCGTAGATGCATTCTGCGCCAAAGCAAAAATGGCGGGCTACGATGGCATTGAAATGTGGTGGCCCGGAACTCCTGTAGCTCAAAAAGAATTGTTTGATGCCTTACAAAAATACAAACTGGAGATCGGTTTTTTAGCAGGAGGATCAGATACAAATCCTGACAAACATTTCCAGCAGTTCAAACAGATGATCAATGGGGCAGCTTACCAAACCGTACAAAGACCCTTATACATCAACTGCCATTCAGGTAGAGATTTCTTTTCGATGGAAGAGAATGGAAGATTTATAGAATACACAACAAAGGTTGCCAAAGAGACAGGGATCATTATCTGCCATGAATCTCACCGGAGCCGCATATTATTCGCGGCGCATACCACTAAACAATACATTCAGAAATACCCGGAACTGCGGATAACCCTTGATATTTCTCATTGGTGCAATGTGCATGAATCGTTATTGCACGACCAGGAAGAAACTGTTCAACTGGCCTTAACAAGGGTTGATCATATACATGCGAGAGTGGGCCACCCCGAGGGCCCGCAGGTAAATGATCCGAGGGCGCCAGAATGGGAAGGCACCGTAAAAAGGCATCTTGAATGGTGGGATGCTGTTGTGCAGACAAAAATTAAGAATGGTGTAAACAGGTTAACGGTACTCACCGAGTTTGGTCCGCCAGATTATATGCCTGTGTTGCCATATACCCGGCAGCCTATGTCCGATCAATGGGCCATTAATGAGTATATGATGCAATTACTTCGTAAACGCTACCTGCATTCCTGATGAATCGACTGATCGGATTCTTTGGCAATTTTCACCCGGCACTGGTGCACCTGCCTATTGGCTTTCTGCTGTTGGCGTTAATATTGCAATGGCTTAGCGTGAAAGAAAAATATACCGGCATCCTTCCTGCCGTTCGGTTTTCTTTTTTATTGGGAATGATCAGCGCTGTTCTTTCCTGTCTCAGCGGGTTGTCATTGTCATCTGGTGGAGAATATGATGAATCTACTTTAGAGTTTCATAAATGGTTTGGGATAAGCGTCGCTGTTTTTTCTGCGATAGGATACCTGTATTCAGCAAAACCGGAAACTGCCCTTAAGAAAACTATTTCCATTGTAACGTTTGTATTAATTATTGTAACAGGCCACCTGGGGGGAACAATAGCTTATGGAGAAGGATTTCTTACAAAAGGGTTAATAAATTCGAGTGATAGCAGCGGTTTATTGACCAGGAAACCCATCCCAAATGTGCAGGAAGCAGGGGTATTCACAGATATTATACAACCGGTACTGCATACTAAATGCGGCGGATGCCATAGTGCAGTTAAACAGAAAGGTGGATTGCGTTTGGATGGCAAAGAATGGATATTGAAAGGTGGAAAAGACGGAAAAGTATTTATATCGGGTCAACCGGGTAACAGTGAAATGTATAAACGCGTACTGCTCAACCCCCTCGAAGAAGAACATATGCCGCCCAAAGGCAAGCCGCAGTTAACGGAACAGGAGATCAATTTACTTCACTGGTGGATAAACAGTGATGCAGGGTTTGAAAAAAAAGTAAGAGAAGTTGTCCAAACACCTCAGGTAATTACAGCTTTACTGGCTTTGCAGTCAGTTGCTGCGGAAAAAAAATCTTCCGTTCCTTCAGCACAAGTGGAACAGGTTTCGCAGGTAGTGCTGGATTCCTTGCGCAATGCCGGAATTATTATTCTGCCCGTGGCTGCGAATAGCCATTACCTGCAGGCGAATTTTGTGAGTATTCCCAAGGCCGGTGACAAAGCCGTAAGCTTATTGCGATTGGTTAAAAAGCAACTGGTGTGGTTAAAACTGGCCGGTGCGAAATTGGCGCCTGCTTCCTGGAAGACCGTAGCAGACTGCAATAACCTGACAAGACTAAGCATTGAACATTCGAATATCTCAGACACCACGCTTCAATTATTCAGTTCCCTGCAGCA
>JBKJPR010000023.1:0-4872 GCA_046594275.1 Sediminibacterium sp. | reverse complement strand
TTAATCTCAACAGGTCTGGGCTTAGCAGTATATAGCATACCTGATTCCTCAGGCGGAGCAGTTGGAAAATCCCTGGCAACCCCACCCCTGTCATCTGGTCCATGCTCTTCCCGGGTTTCCGGTGTGGAAACGGGGGCGTCAAAAATAAGTTTGCTGTGATTTACCAGTTCAAAGGGCAGAGCAGTTACATCAATAAACGGCTCATCGGCCAGTAGGGCTGACCGCTTAATCACATTCTTCAGTTCCCGGAGATTACCCGGCCAGAGATAGGTTTTAAAAATATGCTCCACTTCCGGTTTGAAACCCTGTACATGTTTATCCAGTTCCTGGTTGGTATGATCCAGAAAAAAATGGGCAAAAGTCATAATATCGTTCCTTCTTTCACGTAAGGGCGGCACATTAATGCTGAATTCATTGAACCGGTGATAGAGGTCTTCCCTGAATTTTCCTTTTTTTGTGGCTTCCCATAATTTTTCATTACTCGCCACTATGATCCGTATATCCAGTTCAATATCTTTATTACCTCCAATCCGCCGCATTTTTCTTTCCTGAACAACCCTTAATAAAGATACCTGCACATCATAGGGCAGATTTGCAATTTCATCAAGGAAAACGGTTCCGCCATTGGCTATTTCGAGGCTACCCACTTTCTGATTCATTGCGCCTGTAAAAGATCCTTTTTCATGACCGAATAATTCACTGCCTGCAAGTTCTTTTGAAAGTGCGCCACAATCAATGGCAATAAAAGGGGCATTTTTACGCTTACTGTGCGAATGTATCTCCTGGGCTATTACTTCCTTACCACTTCCACTCTCGCCATATATAATAACGCTGTAATTGGTGGGAGAAACAAGGTCCATTTGTTTGAGGATATGTTTAAACTCTTTGCTGTCTCCAAAAATATATTTACCGGTCTTTTTAACTTTACGTATCGCTGGAGAATCGGCTATAGCCGGTTTTATGATGTCGGTTCCGCTTTCAGGAAGGTTTTCAGAACCTGAAAAAGGCTTGTTTTGAAGATCGCTTAATGCCTTATTTATGGTAAGCAGGATTTCCTGCGGGAAAAGGGGCTTTGTTACGTAGTCATAGGCCCCATATTTAATTACTTCAACAGCTATCTTAATATCACTATACCCGGTAATAATGATCACCGGTACATGGGGCAACTGGGCTTTGATCTGTATCAGCAGATCCTTGCCGTTTGTGTCTTCCAGCCTGAAATCACACAGGATCACATCCGGCGGGAAATTCTGAACTTCCTCCATCCCTTTTTTACCGGTATGTACAAACCTAACGTCAAAATTATTTCTAATTAAAAAACGCTCCAGTAAACGACACATATCTAAATCGTCATCAATGATCAGTACTTTACTCATGGGTTAGTTTACATTAAGTATCTAAAATTAAACTATTAATATAAATTATTATACGGTTTTTGCCCATAGCCTGCGCATGTCCCCTACTGGTATGTTCAGGATATCCCTGTACTTGGCTACCGTCCGGCGGGCTATTTTAATTCCGTTTTCATGCAGCAGGGCCACCAGTTGCTGATCATTATACGGGTTTTCTTTGTCCTCTACTTCTATGATTTCTTTCAGTTTTATCTGAACCACTTTGTTACTTACCGAAGTTCCGTCTTCATTGATGATACCCTCTGTGAAAAGGTTCTTCAGCAAAATATAACCAAAAGGTGTATCAATATATTTATTACAGGTAACCCTTGATATGGTGGATATATCCAGGCCTACTTCATCCGCTATATTTTTTAAGATCATTGGTTTTATACAGGCCACATCGCCGGTCAGGAAATACTGTTTTTGTTTTTTTATGATGGATTTAATGATACGCAGCATATTGTCTTCCCGTTGTTTAATGGCATTAACAAACCATAGCGCGGAAGTAAGTTTGCTTTTCAGGTATTGTAAAGTGGATTTTTCCTCTGATGTTCTGCCTTCAGCATGTTCTACCGAACTCATTAAAGACTCATTGATATATAAACTCTGTGATTTCTGCTTATACAGGTCAACCATAACCATCTCGCCCTCTACCGTAAGTATAAAATCAGGAATAATGGTTTCTTTTACCAGCACATTTTCATGAAATTCATTAATCGGTTTCAGTTGAAGCGTGCTTATATGTTTCAGGATAATCGGCAGTTCATCTTCTTCAATGCCAAGCCCTGCGTATATTTTATCGAAATTTCTTTTCTGAAGTTCCGTATAGAACCGTTCTATCAACTGGATACATTTCTTAACAATAGGGCATTTTTTCTGGTGATTCAGTTGTTTCAGTAGGAACTCCTGTATATTTCTTGAACCCACCCCGAATGGCTCCAGTTCCTGTATTTTCATGAGGACATTTTCCACCATTTTCTCCTCCACGAAGAGTTTTTGTGAAAAGGAGATATCGTCAGCGATTTCACCCAGGTTTCTTTCAAGGAAACCATTGTCTTCCAGGCAATCTATTATATATGCTGCCACAGTGGCTTCATCCTGCAACAGATTGAGGTTGATTAATTGTTGTTTCATCAGTGATCTGAAATCAACAAAATCGCGCATGGGTATATTCACATTGTTGCTGTGTATAAAACTTTCGTTTTCTACCTTATAATCAGGTATATCATCATATCCGTATTCTTCCCAATCCTGGTATTCCTGAGGCTGGTCCTTTTCAACATTGTTCTCCAGGTGATCTTCTTCACTGGCTTCCAGCAACGGATTCTCATCCAATTCATCTTTGATCCTTTGATCAAGCTGGATGGTGTTAAGATGATAGATGCCCAGCATTTGAATCTGCTGTGGCAGGATCTTAAAAGATTGTTTCTGAAGTTGGGATTGGTGTAGCATAGTTAGTTTTTTAATAACAAGCAGTATAAGAGTATAGTTATTCTAAGCAATAACAACTCCAAATTTGCAGCACCTCATTCATTTCTCTAAGTTGTTGATTTACATACCATTTAATGATAACAAGCTTGGCCATTCATTTGGTAAAAAAATCATCCCATCCCATTATGAGGAAAATTTTCTACAATCGAATATCATTTTAGAATAATTATATTTTACGAAAGAGATATGAGAAACCGTTTTTTATGCATTGACCACGTTTTATCGGTCATTATACGTATGTGGCTGGGCCAGCTTTACCTTGGCCGGAATAAATCCCGGGAGGGGCACTGAAAGGAATCATGGTGACCGGGATTAGGTTTTGATATGATTTTCCACGCCTGAAGTGGCAGGCTGAATATAAGAAAAAAAGTGTGAGGCTGACCCTTGGAGGCGGATTGAGGCCAATATCGTCATGAATATTAGAATGAAGAGGTAACAAAGGTACCTACGATGCTTTTAGGATGTAGTTCCCATTAAATTAGCGATTCGTTGGTTACAGAGGTCAAATGCGTTTGAAATGGCATCTTCCAGGTTCTTAGCAGTGGTAACCACATTTATAATACGTCCATCTATCATTTTCACATCAAACTTTGCCTCTTTTACTATCCTGCCCTCTTCTTCATGAACTTCACCCAATTCAATATTAGCTATCGAGCAAACTCCAGTTTCGAGACAGAGATCCTCTAATTTATGTATGAATTTTTTGAGTAGGGAAAAAAACACGCTTCCACAGAGCATTTCGTTCCTGATAGCGATTTTGAGGTTCATATAACAAGTTTTTAGGTCAATATATCCTATCCAAAAACATGATGATACGGCAACAATGCACGTATTCATCCATTTATTTTACTATTGTCCTGTTTAGAAAATAATACTGGAGGGTATCAATATCTACATCTACACCTGGGAATAACACACATCCACAGAAGATTTTTATTACATTTTTCACTATTTTCTGACGCGGCTTCATAATCCTTTTTCCTTAATAGTTAAAAACAATATGCCATCGATTCCCGCCCGCATCTGTAGAATAATTTTCGCAGAAGAAAGTAAAATTGAGGTATGATTTTTTAATTACACAAAATGTACAAAAAACATTATTCATCCATAAAATCGAATCATTATGTTACGCTGGACAGTCATTTTTCTTATTGTGGCCATCATTGCCGCGATCTTTGGATTTGGTGGTATTGCAGCCGGCGCTGCAGGCATAGCAAAAGTGCTATTCTTTATTTTCCTTGTATTATTTGTTCTTTCTCTGCTATTTGGCAGAAAGAGTGTTGATTAGCATCTCCAACATCACTTGAAAATAAAAAAACCCCCACTGAATGGGGGTTTTTTATTTTCAGGAGAACTTGTCTACCAATTTTCAAGACGAAGCGTTTAACATACTTCCATGTTTCACCTTTCCCTTTGAAATTCAACATTTGGCGTTCGATAGTCAGTATTCACTTATATCAAGAGCAAGGCCCAGTCTCGAAAAGGGACCGGGCCTTGCAACTGACTACCAATTACCACTTATGAGAGAAAATTTAAATTAGTTTCTTCTCAGGTTTGGATGTGGAGCCGGTACCATTGTTGGACCGTTTTCCATAGTACCCTGAAGGTCTACGGTGTTAGAATCTCCATCCTGACCATATTGGAATAATAACCTGCTTTCAGAAATGCCTTGCTTTTCAGCCAGGTATTTGATCACAGCATTCACTCTTTCCCAACTTAACTGCTGTGCCGCCTTGCTGGATGCACCATACCCGATCACTTTAATATTACAGTTCGGATTGGCTTTAATAGTAGCCGCTGCGCTGGCTAATACTGACTCAGCAGTTCTTGAAAGTTTTGTAGTTTTTGCTGCAAACTGTACACTTGGCAGGTTGCCGATAACACACTCAGGCGCTCTTTCTGCTGGCCGACTGGCCAACATATCCCTGATCTCTTTGCAACACGCTGGTTCAGGACAAGTTCCTACACCATCGCTATTAACAGGGAA
>JBKJPR010000424.1:0-3983 GCA_046594275.1 Sediminibacterium sp. | reverse complement strand
CATTTTGCTGATTAAGGAATTCGAGTACGGTCGTATTGGGATTGGCTTTGTATTCATTCGTATTAATGGCAGTATCCACAAACCCACACATGATCTCGCTGTAACCGGGATAGGAGAACCAATAGGGATTGGAAACATTTACTTTATTACCCAGCAGCCTGTTACCATATAGTTGCCCTTTTGATGCAATGGTGTTCCAGAAAAAAGGCAGCAGATTTTTCCGACGCTGTTCCAGTTCCGGCGACCAGTATTTTTTGAACAAGTAAGCGCTGTCTTCCTGGTTATAACGCTTGTCATCGGCTATGATTTTATCCATCCCGGTAAATACCTCGTGCCAGCGAAAGCCATCAGTGGTGATGATGATAATATTCTCTGATGGTTGCGCATAGCTAAACGAAGTGGCCAGCAGGCATACTAACAAATAAAATGGTCTCATGTTATGAATTTACAGGATCGCTATTGGATCAATGAAATAAAATGACTGCAGGTATTTCTACTTTTTCTTCTCCCATGAGATGGTAACTCATTTTCACATCATTGCCACCTCCATTGTCAAAATAAACCAGTTTTAACTTATGATAGCCTTTTTCGAGTAAACTTTTGCCTTCTTTCTCCACAAAACCATGATTGCCATCATTATTCACCACCAGTTTATCGTTGATGTATAATAAACTTCCATCATCGCTTCCTGTATAAAAAGAATAGCCACCGGTTTTGTCTATCCGGATATATCCTTCAAATACCAACCCGTACCTGTCTTTTCTTTGCTTTACAGCAATGGACACTTTATCAGTGATCCCCTGCTTTACCGGTGAGAGCTGCTGTATGGCGGCTACACTCATTTTATCAGCTTCAAAATAACTGTACTGTAATCCGGGTTGTACATTTTTTATATCAGCAGCTTTTACCAGGGTATAGGTATTCAATGCCATTTCAATAGTGTCACTGCCAATATAATTTCCATCTTTCACCGCAAACGCTTTGATGACAGTAGCGCTGTTCACAACAAAAGGCCGTGTATAGGGCTTTGTCTTCCCTGTTCCCTCCAGGTACAGGATTTTTACAGCAGGGTCTTTATGAGCGAGTTGTACTGTTGGCTGTAAAGTATGTATATCATACGAAACGTGTATTGTTGGTTTTTTTACAAAAGCGCCATAATCGCCGAGGGCCACAGCATATGCATAGGGTGCTTTTATTTTGTTGGGATCATAATCGGGGAGTGATACAATAATATTAGTACCATCCTTTGTAAACTTCAGTTTTTCACCGGTAGATAAAAACCTGATATCCCCGGGCGATACATTCACGGGCAGGTTTTTCAGGACCAGTTTTTTATTGGAAGGATACTTTGGAAAGATGGCATACAAAGTATTCTTGTCAGCATGATAGGTATAAAAAACTTCTTTCACCGCATACCCAGGTTCGGGATCAACCGTTTGCTTCATCATGATATCCTCGCCTTTTTTTGCTTCGTAATCTTTTTTTCCGGCGCTCCACTGATTGGGGGTTTTCCACCGCGTGGTTCCGTAAATAGCTTCTCCGTTTATTTTCAACCATTCGCCTATCTGTAATAAGCGTTCCTGCATAATGGGCGGGATCTTACCATGTTCATCCGGACCAATATCAAGTAAAAAATTACCGCCGCGGCTTACCTTATCCAGCAAATGGTATACGAGCGACTGTGCCGAATTATAATCCCATGCATCTTCTTCCCGGTTATATCCATAGGAATAGCCCATGCCACGGCTTTCTTCCCAGGCATGATCTTCAAAATCAAGGTCGGGCTGGTATTCGGGTGTATATACCAATCCATGTTTAAAACGGTTACCTGATCCCCACCTGTCGTAAGTAACCACTTTATTTTTTACAGGGCTCTCATTATACAGCCAGGCTAAGAATTCTTTGGAGCGCCAGGTGTTTTCGCTTGCGCTCCAGTCGCCGTCTGTCCAGAAGACATCGGGCTGATAAGTATTGATCAGTTCGGTCATTTGCGGCCACATATGTTCTGTGGCATATCTTTTCTGATCTGATTTCCATAAAGGATTGTACCATTCATACAACGAATAATACATACCGGCATGTACCGATGTTTTGCGCACGGCTTTGAACAAGTCACCTAACAGGTCCCTTTTCGGTCCCACATCCATTGCGTTCCAGGGAAAGCCCCAGGTACGGTTAGCATCTTTACTGGGCCATAACGTAAACCCATCGTGGTGCTTTGAAGTAAGTACAATGTATTTTGCCCCTGATCGTTCAAACAGGCTGGCCCATTCATCCGGATTGAACAGTTCTGCTTTGAACTGGTAGGCGAGTTGGTAATACGAAAGGTTATCGAATTTCTGCCGGTGAAATGCTTTCCGCGCTGTGTCATTATTCTCTAACCCATTCTGGTACCACTCTGCATAGGTACCTTTCGGGCTCCAGCCGGGTACAGAGTACACGCCCCAGTGAATAAATATCCCGAACTTGCTATTGTTAAACCACTGCGGCAGCGGCCGGGTATCGAGAGATTCCCATGTAGGTTGATAGGGTTGTGCATAGATACAAAAACTGAGCTGCAACAGCAGGCAAAAGCAAAGTAGTTTTCTCATAAGGTAAAGATTGTTTAAATATAGAAAACTCCTTACGAAACACAGCACAAACACCCGTTCATTTTGCATAAGAACCTATCAGCATTACCTGTTTAGACTTACCTTTGCCGGACTGTAGAAAAGCATACTTAATCCATCCTACATCCTAAAATCCCGAGATAATGGACTATAGAATTGAAAAAGACACCATGGGCGAAGTACAAGTTCCCGCTGATGTATATTGGGGCGCACAAACCCAACGCAGTATTGAGAATTTCAAAATTGCGCAGGATATCAATAAAATGCCCAAAGAGATTATCAAAGCATTTGCTTACCTGAAAAAAGCGGCGGCGCTGACCAACCTGGACGCCGGCATATTACCCAAAGAAAAAGCGGATTTGATCGGGCAGGTATGTGATGAGATACTGGCGGGCAAATTAGATGACCAGTTCCCGTTAGTGGTTTGGCAAACCGGTTCCGGCACCCAGAGCAATATGAATGTGAATGAAGTGGTGGCGTACCGCGGACACGTGTTGAAAGGCGGTTTATTAAATGATAAGGATAAATTTCTACATCCCAATGATGATGTGAATAAATCACAATCTTCCAATGATACTTTTCCAACAGCCATGCATATTGCGGCTTATAAAATTTTATCGGAAATAACGATCCCAGGCATACAAAAACTGCGTGATACCCTGGCGCAAAAGAGCAAAGATTTTATGCAGGTGGTGAAGATCGGCCGTACCCATTTCATGGATGCAACCCCTTTGACATTGGGACAGGAGATCAGCGGTTATGTATCGCAACTGGACCATGGCCTGAGAGCCATCAACCACACATTGTCACACCTTAGTGAACTGGCGCTGGGCGGCACTGCTGTGGGTACCGGCATTAACACCCCCCAGGGGTATGATGTAAATGTGGCCAAACATATTGCCAATCTGACCGGTTTACCATTTGTTACCGCTGAGAATAAATTTGAAGCGCTGGCTGCACATGACGCCATTGTAGAAACGCATGGCGCCCTGAAAACCGTAGCGGTGAGTTTGATGAAGATCGCCAATGATATCCGTATGTTATCATCTGGGCCAAGAAGCGGTATCGGCGAATTATTTATTCCTGATAATGAACCAGGTTCTTCCATCATGCCCGGCAAAGTAAATCCAACACAATGTGAAGCCTTAACCATGATTGCTGCACAGGTAATGGGGAATGATGTGGCCATCAATATTGGCGGCGCCACCGGCCATTTTGAACTGAATGTTTTTAAACCCGTGATGATATACAACTTCCTGCACAGCGCCCGGTTAATTGGTGATGGCTGTGTAAGTTTTAACGATAAATGTGCTGTTGGATTAGCTCCCATAGAAGCAAACATAAAAAAGCATGTTGACAACAGTTTGATGCTGG
>JBKJPR010000367.1:0-8808 GCA_046594275.1 Sediminibacterium sp. | reverse complement strand
CTAATCTGGAAAGATCCTTACATGACAGTTGGCGGGGATACTTTTATTTCGGATATATTGACATCAGCCGGGCTTGAAAATGTATGTGAAGATATGACAAGGTATCCGGCCATTACCATCGCAGAACTCAATGCAAGAAACACGGAACTTGTCTTATTGTCAACCGAACCTTACCCTTTCAAAGAAAAACATATTGCTGAATTGCAGGTAGCATTACCCCATGCTAAGATACTGCTGGCAGATGGTGAGATATTCAGTTGGTATGGGAGCCGTATGCTTCAGGTACTTCCTTATGCACGCAGGCTGATGGACCATATCCTGTACGAAAAAAGCTAACAAGCGTTTGCAGTAAGTAAAGTATCTTGCCAGCTTCATTTAAACTTACAACCGATTCTTCCAACAAAACAATTGTACACATGAAAAAATACCGGGCCGGCGTATTATTCGGCAAAGAATTAGAAGCTTTATACCATGATGCAAAAGACAACCAGTTTGCCTTACCGGCTGTTAATACCATCGGTACAAATACGATCAATGCAACTTTAGAAGCAGCAGCAAAAGTAAACTCACCCGTTATCATACAATTCTCCAACGGCGGCGCCCAGTTCATTGCCGGCAAAGGCATGCCTAATGATAACCTGCAGGGAAATATTTCAGGTGGCATTTCAGGTGCCCTGCATATTCATAATGTAGCCAAATATTATGGCGTCCCGGTTGTGCTGCATACCGATCATGCTTCCAAAAAATGGCTTCCCTGGATCAGTGGTTTAATAGATGCAGGTGAGCAGTTCTACAAAGAAAAAGGGCAACCTTTATTCAGTTCGCATATGCTCGATCTGTCTGAAGAACCTTTAGAAGAAAATATTCACACCTCTGTCGATTTTTACAAACGAATGGCCCCCCTGGGTATGAGTATTGAAATTGAATTGGGTGTTACGGGCGGTGAAGAAGATGGCGTTGATAACAGTGGTATCGAGAACGATAAATTATATACACAACCACAGCATGTTGCTTACTCGTATACAGAACTCAGCAAAGTGGGTAATCTTTTCACGGTTGCCGCTGCGTTTGGTAATGTGCATGGTGTATACAGTCCGGGTAATGTTGAACTCAGGCCGGTTATCCTCAAGAACAGTCAGGATTATATTGAGAAAGAATTGAAAACAGGACCCAAACCTGTATTCTTTGTTTTCCATGGCGGCAGTGGCTCGCCACAACACCAGATCAGGGAAGCGATTGGGTATGGCGCCATCAAAATGAATATAGATACCGATCTGCAATGGGCTTTCTGGGAAGGTATTCAGCAATTCTATACAAAGAATGAAGGTTACCTGCAGGCGCAATTAGGCAATCCGGAGGGAGCAGATAAACCAAATAAAAAATTCTATGACCCACGTGTCTGGTTACGGAAAGGTGAAGAAAGTTTTATCAAACGCCTTGAAACCGCATTTGAGGACCTGAACTGTATCAACCGCAACGCCTAAGCGCCAGGTAAATACAGTTCATCTTTTCAACATACCTTGTCTATTGTTCCTTGTTCCTTGTTCATCTGTTCTATGCGATATTCAAAAAGCTGTCCCGATTCTTGGGATGGCTTTTTTGTTTGTGTACTTTTGCACCCCTAATCATCACCAAATTCAATCAAATGGCAAATCAAAAAATATTGGATATCCTGGGCGATAAAGCAACTTACCTGCTGGACCATCAATGTACCACCATCGATAAAGCCGGCATTCATCTCCCTTCACCAGATCATGTAGAAAAGATTTGGATCAACAGTAACCGCAATAACCAGACCTTACGGAGCATTGCAACCCTGTTGAACCATGGCCGCTTAGCCGGAACAGGGCATTGCAGCATCTTCCCGGTAGACCAGGGCATAGAACACAGCGCTGGTTCCGCTTTCGCTCCCAATCCCATCTATTTCGATCCTGAAAATATCGTTAAACTGGCCATAGAAGGCGGTTGTAACGCTGTAGCCTCCACATACGGTGTATTAGGGTTGATGAGCCGTAAATATGCCCATAAGATACCTTTCATCGTAAAGATCAACCATAACGAGTTCCTGAGCCTGCCCAACCGTTATGACCAGACCCTGTTTGGTACGATCAAGAGCGCCTGGAACATGGGCGCTGTAGCAGTAGGCGCCACCATTTACTGGGGAAGCGCTGAAAGCACCCGCCAATTGAAAGAAGTGGCCGAAGCATTTGAAATGGCACATGAACTGGGTATGGCCACCATTTTATGGTGTTACCTGCGCAATAATGGCTTTAAAGTGGATGGAGTAGATTATCATACTTCAGCCGATCTGACCGGCCAGGCCAATCACCTTGGCGTTACTTTGCAGGCTGATATCATCAAACAGAAATTACCTACCAACAATGGCGGCTACCTGGCCACCAAACACGGCAAAACAAGCCCCTTGGTATACGAAAAACTGACTTCCGATCACCCTATCGATCTTTGCCGCTACCAGTTGCTCAATTGTTACAATGGCCGTATAGGCCTGATCAATTCTGGCGGTGAAAGCAAAGGTGAGAGCGACCTGGCAGATGCGGTATACACAGCAGTAATAAACAAACGGGCCGGTGGAATGGGACTTATTTTAGGCAGAAAAGCATTTCAGCGCCCAATGAAGGAAGGTATTATACTATTGAATGCTACGCAGGATGTTTATTTGGATAAAACCATTACAGTTGCCTGATTTTATTATCTTCAATCCCCCAATTGTATCAACCGCTATGAAAAAAGAACGTGAAGAAGATCTTGAAGCTAATTTAACAGGTGAAGAAAGCCAGGGTGGCGACCCGAGCAAACCCCGTTGGTTTAAACGTATCAGAAAAGGAATATTAACCTCAACCGCTGATAAAAAAGAAACGCCGGAAGGGTTGTGGAACAAATGCCCCGAATGTAGCTATATCTGTACCACCGCTGAATTAAAAGAGAACCTTTTTGTCTGCGCCAAATGCAACTACCACCACCGCATAGGAAGCGATGAATATTTCGATTTCCTTTTTGACAATAAAGAATATGCTGAACTCTTTGACAATATCCGTAGCAAAGATGCATTGGGGTTTACCGATCTGAAACCGTATCAAAAACGATTGGATGATATTCATTCCAAAACGGACCTGAAAGATTCCATGCGCGTGGCTACCGGCACCGTTAATGGTGAAGGCATCGTAATTGCCTGTATGGATTTTGAATTCATTGGCGGCTCCTTGGGAAGTGTGATGGGGGAAAAGTTCAGTCGCGCAGTAGACTATTGCATACAACACAGGCTCCCCTATTTAGTGATCAGCAAAAGTGGTGGCGCGCGTATGATGGAAAGCGCTTTTAGTTTAATGCAACTGGCAAAAACAAGCGGTAAACTATCACAATTGAGTGATGCGAAACTTCCTTATATCTCCTTACTCACCGATCCAACTTTTGGGGGTATCTCTGCCAGCTTCGGTATGCTGGGCGATCTGGATATTGCCGAACCCGGCGCCCTGATTGGCTTTGCGGGCCCAAGGGTGATCAAAGAGACCATCAAAAAAGACCTGCCCGAAGGTTTCCAGCGGAGCGAGTTCCTGCTAGAACACGGGTTCCTGGATTTTATTATTGACAGGAAAAATTTGAAAGATAAACTGGCGCAATTGGTGATGTTGTTCAGAAGCTGATTATTAATTAATAATTACATGGAATTTAAAAAAGGCATTTTTTAAAACTCCATACTACCTGCTGAGTTTACTCTTTATTTTCGCGGCAAATTATCTATCATACTTTTGCAAATTTTATTTTTGAGATTACTTGTAACTATAAGATTTAGCAAAAAAAATAATTACTAATTATCAATTATTAATTAATAATTACCCCCCTCCCCTTGGCAAACGAAATGAACAACCGGCAGGCATATTTCAATTACAACATAGAAGACAAATATGTTGCCGGTATTGCATTGATGGGTACGGAAGTAAAATCCATCCGTGATGGCAAGCTGAGCTTTAATGATGCGTTCTGTATGTTTGATGATGGGGAACTCTGGATAAGGGGATTATACATTGCCGAATACACCCATGGCACTGCCAACAACCATATAGCCGTTCACGACAGGAAATTACTTCTTAACAAAAAAGAATTAAAAAAATGGCAAGGCAAGCTGAAGGATAAAGGTTATACGATTGTTCCACTGAAAGTTTTTTTTAATGAAAAGAACCTGGTGAAAGTGGAGATTGGGTTAGGCCGCGGTAAAAAACTGCATGATAAAAGAGAGTCGATCAAGAACCGGGATATTGAGAAAGAAATAAAAAGACACCTCAAATAATATTGAATATAGAACACTGAATATCGAATTTAGAAGTGAGTGTTTTTCAAAATTTGTGGCGAAAGAAATTACTCTTTATAGCGTCGCTTCTTCTCCACTGTTTTAACCTCCAATTGCTCTATCAATGATTCAGGCGAAGGGTTTTTGGTAATGTTTACCGATAACTGAAATAAAACCAGCGACAATACCACCGAAGCTATCAATTCCTCCCATTTCAGCCAATATCCCCAAATAAGATAGACCGCCGCTTTACCAGGCCCGGCTGTTTCATAAATCACGTTTACCTTATCTCCTTCCTCCCATTCCCGGAAGATATACCGGGCATCAATCGCGTAATTTTTTAAGCCGGTATTGAATACGGCTTTGGGAATGGAACGGCCGGATGCGCT
The DNA here is from genome assembly GCA_046594275.1 of Sediminibacterium sp. Taxonomy (GTDB): domain Bacteria; phylum Bacteroidota; class Bacteroidia; order Chitinophagales; family Chitinophagaceae; genus Sediminibacterium. The sequence continues at coordinate 4,113 of JBKJPR010000367.1, read as the reverse complement.
GTCATTCAACCAATGAATAACCGCAGGCGCTTTTTCTCCATCCAGATAATCTGGCTGGCGCGAGAAGAGAAGATAGCAGCCAAAACAAACGAAGTATAATATAATAAGCGATTTGTACAAAATGATGCATTTTTATGGTAATATGCCAATCAGGGTTTTAAAGGTTGATTATTTTTTTCAGGGTTCACACCTACGAAATAGTAGCATTCTCAAGTGCTGTTTCAATAAAAGAAGGACAGAAGAAAAAGAGGCAAAAGAGCTTCTTTTTTTTCTTCTTTTCTCTTGTCCTTCTCCTATTGAAACCTTACACTCGCTCTGATAACTATAGAGGGATGGTTGTTTAACCCCTGATTCGCATGGTAATAGTAGTATCAAATTCCGTGGCAAAAAAAATCCTGCTACCTCAGGAACTTTTTCTTCATTCGCACCTTACTCATCGAAACGACGGGATCTTCGGATAAAAAATAAAATGGGATTAAGAGTTATCCTCCTAATCCCATAAATCCTATAAATCATGGTTCAGATTAATTCGCCAAACTTCTGAAATCCACCGGAACGAGTTTACTTACACCCGGTTCCTGCATGGTCACCCCATAGATCACATCCACCGCGCTCATGGTTTGCTTGTTGTGGGTAACGATGATAAACTGGGAGTTATCGCTGAACTTCTTGATCATCTGTGTGAACTTGCCTACGTTGGCATCATCTAACGGCGCATCTACCTCATCTAATATACAGAATGGTGCGGGTTTGATCAGGTAAATAGCGAACAGCAAGGCAGTTGCGGTCAATGTTTTTTCTCCACCGCTTAACTGTGTAATAGAAGATGGACGTTTACCTTTAGGCTTGGCAATGATATCGATGCCGGTCTCCGCCAGATTTTCAGGATCCACTAAGACCATATCAGCCGTATCCTCTTCCGTAAACAAGGCTTTGAACACTTTCTGGAAATTCTCACGAACCTGGTTAAAGGTATCCAGGAACTGCTGGTTGGCAGTGGCTTCCACTTCCTGTATGGTTTGTAATAAACTTTCTTTGGCCGACACAAGGTCATTTTTCTGTTCCAGGATGAACTCGTAGCGCTTTTTCATTTCCGTATACGCTTCAATAGCAGTTGGGTTTATTTCACCCATGTTCTCCAGGCGCTTCCGCATCCTGTCTGAACTGGCCTGTAATTCTTCCAGTGCCGTATCAGTAGTTCTTTCCTGGTCAAGTATCTCATCCAGTTCCACTTTGAATTCCACGATCAGGCGCTCTTTCATACCGGCTAATTGCAGTTTCAGTTCATTGAGCTTGTCTTTGATATCTGTTATCAGGTGATCAATCATCTCTTTGCTCTTCACTTTCAAACGCAGTTCACTTTCTTTTTCCTGCAAAGCATTGCGCAGGTTATAATAGGCCTGGTCGGCTTCATTCAGTTTTTTCTCTTCGCTTTCCTTCTTACGCATCATTTCAAGTAACAGCTCTTCAGAACCTACGAGGGCCTTCTCACCTTCTTCAATATTGGCGCATGCTTCGGATAACTGGGTGGTATTGTTTCCTATCTGTGCATGCAGGTCGTTCAACTGGTTCTCTTTAAAAACGAGTTCCTGCTTGAGGGTGGTGATTTTACTCTGCTGCCTGGTCAATTGCAGGTTGGTCTCATTGTATTGAACGGAAGCCAAATTATATTCATGTTCAGATGATTGGTAGTCCTGTTCAACTGCTTTTAATTCTTCGCTGGTAGAGGCTAACTGCCCATTCAACTGATGGAATTCTTCGCGCGTAGCGGCAATGGCATCATGCTCAGCCTGTAAACGCTGTTCAATATCTTCCAGCCGCTGCAGGCCATTCTGCTGTGCCACCTGAAGGTTCTCCATCCGGTTTTTGGCGGCAAACACCTGGTTAGTGAGCTGGCTGATCTCATTCTCAGTCTGCTTGATGGCATTTTCTTTCAACTGGTCGTTAAAAGCAATCACTTCATTATGCTTGGCCTGGATATCCGATTTCAACAGGTTCACGATCGCTTCCTGGTCGGATATTTCCTCTGATAATTTTTCAAGATTTTTGGCACGGCCGATCTTCTTTCCTTCAAACAGTCCCACGCTTCCGCCTGTAAGTGTATACTTTCCTTTTACATACTTGCCATGTTTTTCCAGTACCACTGCCCCATTGCTGTTAGCGATGGCTTCCTCATTCTCGCCAATATACACATTGCCTAACAGGTATTCTGCCAGTTTACGGTATTGATCATCCACCTCTATCACATCCATTGCCCTGATGGTATCAGCGGGTTGGTGGGTATCTACCCTGATATCAGCAAACTCCTCGAGCAGGAAGAAATTGGCCTTCCCTTTTTTATGCGCATCCAGCAGGTGAACTGCCTGTAAACCTTCTTCAAGGTTATTCACCACATAATAGTTCAGATAAGGTTCCAACACATTTTCCACCGCGGTGCGGAATTCTTCTTTTACATAAATGATATCCGATAAGATCGGCGCTGCATGGTTCCATTCCGGGTTCTTATGCAGGAACTTGATGCTTTCCGGATAACCTTCCATTGAATCTATCAGGCTCTTCAGCAGGTTATACTCATTGCGTTTTGAATCCAGTGTACGGTTCTCTTCATTCAGTTCATTCCGCAACACTTCAAGCTGGGCCTGTGTTTCAAATATCTGGTCCTTTGTTTTTTCCTGGTGTTCTTGTAATTGCTGCAGGTCTATACGCCTGGCTTCTAAGGTGGATTCTTTTTCCTGTAATTCAATACCCAGTTGCTGCAATTGCGATTCGCGGTTCTGTTTTTCTTCTGATAATTGCGCCTGTGCCCTTTGCAGGTTCAGGATAGAAGTATCGGCTACGGCTACTTTTTTCTCTGCATCAAACTGGCTGCGCTGTATCTGCTGGTAGCGGTTACGCAATGCATCCACCCCGCTTCTTTTCTCATCAAAAATGCGGCGCTTGTCTTCCACATCAAACTTGGCGCTTTCCACTTTGTTCTGCAGTTCCAGTAGGTTGGCTTCTTCTTCTCCCACCTGCATCTGGGTGTATTCGATCGAATCACCAATGGTTTTCAGTTGCCCTTCCGCTTTTTGCAAAAACTCCTTTAGGTTAGTTTCTTTCTCCTTCAGGTAATGGAGTTTCTGGGTAGCCAGGTTCTTTTCATTTTCTTTTCCACGAAGTTCCTGCAGGTAGTCATTAAACTCATGCTGTAAGCTTTGCAGGGCTCTTTCCTTTTCGATAAACCCAACTTTTTCCTGTTCTATAGCGGCATCTTCGGTGGCGATTTCGGCTTCCAACCGGATCCTTTTATCGATCTCAGTTTCCTGCTGTTCATTCAGCTCTTTGTAGGTAACATTGAAACCTTCTAAAGCAGCTTTGGCCAGTTCTATGGCTACTTCTCTGTATTCTTTTTTTATTTCGTAAAATTTCTCCGCTTTCTTAGCCTGGTTCTCCAGTGTTTTTAACTGGTTGTTGATCTCGAATAACAGGTCTTCAATACGGGCCAGATCCTGTTCGGTAGCATCTAATTTATTTTTGGCTTCCTTTTTCCGTGTTTTATAGATGGTGATACCTGCAGCCTGTTCAAGCATTCTCCGGCGACTGTTTTCTTTGTCTTTGATGATATCATCCACCATGCCCAGTTCGATAATGGCATAACTATCGGTACTCACACCGGTATCTAGAAAAAGATTGTGAATATCTTTTAAACGGCAGGTCACATCATTCAGCCGGTATTCGCTTTCGCCATTCTTATAAAAACGGCGGGTAACGGTAACTGTATTGAATTCGGTTGGCAATAAATTTTTAGTATTTTCGAAAGTGAGGCTCACTTCAGCCAAACCGCTCGGACTTCTTGTTTTGCTGCCATTAAAAACCAGTGCGTCTAAATTCTCACTTCTGAGTGCAGATATTTTCTGTTCCCCAATCACCCAGCGGATGCTGTCTATTATATTACTTTTTCCACAACCATTAGGCCCGATAATACCGGTGATACCTTCATCAAAACTGACAACAGTTTTATCAGCAAAACTCTTGAACCCTTTGATTTCTAATGACTTTAATCTCACGTCTTCCCTGTTTAAGTACCTGCGAACATACAGTAAATGGGGTACAATTTATGAAGAGAAAAAAAGG
>JBKJPR010000283.1:0-3367 GCA_046594275.1 Sediminibacterium sp. | reverse complement strand
TTCTTCTGTTCCCAGTTGTTGATGGCGCTCTTCAGCAATTTTGCCAAAGGAGTGGCATTGTGCTGGGGATGGTGTTCGAGGATAGCCAACGCTTTCTCTACTTCCATACCGCGGATCACATCGGCCAGCAAACGCATTTTGCGTGGGCCCGTGGGATAATTGTTCAGTTTAGCTACTGCTTCCATTTATTATTGGTTTGTAGTTTGTGGTCTGAGGTTTGTTGTTGTTTATGGTTTTCTAACCACAGACTACAGACCATAGACTACAAACTGTTCTGTTATTTCTTAGTTCCTGCGTGTCCTCTAAAATTACGGGTAGGGGCAAATTCACCTAATTTGTGGCCTACCATAAATTCTGTTACGTATACCGGGATAAACTTGTTACCGTTGTGCACAGCAAAAGTATGTCCTACAAACTCAGGAGTGATAGTGCTGCGACGGCTCCAGGTTTTGATTACACCTTTCTTGCTTTTGCCATCGACCATCGCATCAACTTTACCCTGTAAGTTGGCATCTACGTAAGGACCTTTTTTAATCGAACGACCCATAATTATTTTAGTTTACTGGTCTATTAGTTTATTTGTTTATCAGCTTAAATTACTTAGCTAATTTTTTTCCATCTCTGCGTTGAATGATCAACTTATCACTTCCCTTTCCTCTGGTACGTGTTTTTTCTCCTTTGGCATACTTACCGGTTCTGCTGCGTGGATGACCGCCTGAAGCTTTACCCTCACCACCACCCATCGGGTGATCTACCGGGTTCATCGCAACACCACGTACGCGTGGGCGGATACCCTTCCAACGGTTCTTACCTGCTTTACCGGCTGTTTCCAGGTTATGATCACTATTAGAAACCACACCTACGGTTGCATAACAGTTGCTCAACACCTTTCTTAATTCGCCTGAGGGCATTTTCAATACCGCGTATTTTTCTTCTTTGTTCGCAAGCTGTGCAGATGAACCGGCGCTTCTCACCATTTTCGCACCCTGTCCCGGTTGTAATTCGATGTTATGGATCATAGTACCTAAAGGCATATTCTTCATCAACAAAGCATTACCAATCTCCGGCGCCACCTCATCCCCAGAAATTACAGTAGTACCTACCTGTAAACCCTGTGGGGCGATGATGTATCTTTTTTCGCCATCTGTATATTGCAGTAAAGCGATAAAAGCAGTTCTGTTTGGATCGTATTCAATAGATACAACCGTTCCGGCCATATCTCTTTTATTTCTTTTGAAATCGATGATACGATAATGATGCTTATGTCCACCTCCCATATAACGTGATACACGACGCCCCTGAAAATTACGGCCAGCCGTATTTTTCTGTGGCTCTAACAAACTCTTTTCAGGCTGGTTAGTAGTGATCTCAGCATAAGCATTACCAATTCTCCAACGGGTTCCGGCTGTGATTGGTTTGTACTTCTTAAGTGCCATTTTAAAAATTTTGACCCTCTCCTAACCTCCCACTTCAGGGGGCCGGGGGGTGGATTAAATATTTGAATACAGGTCGATTGTTTCACCATCAGCCACGGTTACCAGGGCTTTCTTGTAAGCACCTTTCATACCCTGTATGAAACCTGCTTTGGTGTAACGGGCTTTGTTCTTTCCGGGAACTACGGCAGTGTTCACATCAACGACACTCACACCATAGAATTCTTCTACTGCCTTTTTTATCTCCAGCTTGTTGGCCCTGCGGTCTACTTTAAAAGCATACCTTCTGAGTTTTTCCTGTTGGGCATTTGCCTTTTCAGTTAAAATGGGTTTTATCAGTACTTCAGTCAGTTTCATTTGTATCTGTTTGAAACGTTACTTAAATTAAGCTTCTGCGCCTGCTTCTTCATCAACGAAGATTTTGGCGGTATTTTCAGTGATCACCAGGACATCCGCATTCATAATCTCATACGTGTTGATGTCGGCCAGCAATGAACTGGTTATATTTGGAATATTGCGCGTACTCAGGTACAGGTTATCATTGTACTCAGGTAAAACGATCAATGTTTTCTTGTCAGCAAGATTCAGGCTGTTCATGATCTCAACCACCTGTTTGGTTTTTGGCGCATCCAGGTTGATGTCTTCAATCACGAAAATGGCGCTGTCTTTTGCTTTATGGCTTAAAGCGGAAATCTTGGCCAGGTCTTTTACTTTACGGTTCAGTTTGAAATCGTAAGAGTGTGGTTTTGGTCCGAAGATGGTACCACCACCTTTATACAAAGGGTTGCGGATATTACCTTTACGGGCGCCACCTGTTCCTTTTTGTTTATGCAGTTTGCGGCTTGAACCCTTTACTTCTGCGCGGGTCTTTACCTTGTGCGTACCTTGGCGGCCTGCGGCCAAATATTGTTTTACAGCCAGGTAGATTACGTGGTCATTCGGCTCAATACCGAATACATCCTCCGGTAATTCAACCGTTCTGCCTGTTTTCTGTCCTTTTATATCTAATACGTCTACTTGCATGTTCTTTCAATTAAAGTGTGATTACTTCTGGATTAAAACGATTGAACCGTTATGGCCAGGAACTGAACCGCTGATCAGGATATAATTCTTTTCAGGGAAGATCTTAACCACTTTCAAACCTCTCATTTTCACCCTGTCACCACCCATACGGCCGGCCATTCGCATTCCTTTGAATACCCGTGCAGGATAAGAAGAACCACCGATAGAACCCGGCGCCCTTGAACGGTCATGCTGACCGTGCGTAGCTTCTCCTACACCGGAGAACCCATGGCGTTTTACAACACCCTGGAAACCCTTGCCCTTAGTGGTACCCACTACTTCAACATCATCGCCTTCAGCGAAAATGTCAACTGTAATGGTTTCACCTAATGCTTTTTCTATGGAATAGTTGCGGAATTCTTTTACGAATTTCTTAGCGGTAGTTTGAGCCTTTGCGAAGTGATTCAGCTCTGCTTTAGTGGAGTGTTTTTCTTTTTTATCACCGAATGCCAGTTGCAATGCGGTGTACCCGTCAGACGCTTCTGTCTTAACCTGGGTTACTGTACATGGGCCAGCCTCAATGATGGTACAAGCTGTTTGCCTGCCATCTGCGGAGAAGATGCTGGTCATACCGATCTTTTTACCAATAATACCTTTCATCGTTTGCGGTTTATAGCCCCGCGTGGTTGTGAGGACATCCCGATGATGAAATCGGGATTCAATCCTTGTTTTCTGCCGACCTTTTCCCTTTGGTCACCGTAGCTTTAGCGAAGGTGACTTTAGCTTTCTCCGCCTTCGCTGAAGCTATGGCGGACGATGGAAGTACCGGAAGCAAACAAACCTCGAAGGGCCTGTTTATATGTTTCCCACCTCTAACCCCATGAAACGTGGAATTAAGAAGTAGATTTTCTGTTACTCAGAGCTGCTTTTTC
>JBKJPR010000136.1:0-2858 GCA_046594275.1 Sediminibacterium sp. | reverse complement strand
GGCTCACCGCGCGGAAGGGTGTAGCATCATGCCCCAGTAAACCCACCGCCCTGTTAAGCCAGCCACTGGCCGTGCTTTTACTGAAAGGTGTTCCACTTTCCATATAATCCTGTGCATCAAAATGACTGCGGGTATTGTTAGGGCTTCCCACACCATGCACAATTGCCATACGGCCCTCTGTAAAGAATGGTGAGAATGACTGCAATGCAGGATGTAAACCAAAACGTCCATCAAGATCGATCATCTTTCCCTCGTTCGCTGCAGGGCTCATGTATAAAGTGGGGCGTAATCTTTTCAGGTTTGGATCGGTATAAGGACTCACTGCCATCAACCCATCCATCGCGCCCCGCTGGAAGATGCATACCATTACTTTATTCTTCTTATACGGGCTGAGTATTTTATTGCTGTTGGCAGCCCGTGCTATGAAAGAGGGGACCCCACCAAAGCCGGCAGCGAAAAGCGCCATTGCGCCTGATTTCATGAATGCTCTGCGGTTGACCATGGTATATTGAATTTAATGATCTGCTGTAAGCGTCAGGACGCTCCAGCGTCCCGACGCTTAGTTATTTTCTTTGAAACTCAGGTGAGCCAATAATGATTCCTGCCACTTGCGAAACAGTATTTACATTTCCGGTGACATATAAAGTAGTCATGGGCAAATTCTTTTTACTCAGTGCTGCGTTTTGATTGGCTTTCTGGGCGCGTTTCTTTAGGCCCGTTTCCATAATCATATCATCCTGTGATGCACCCGCCATATCTGTATTGGGTACTGTGGTTTTTCCTGCGGCCTCTGTTATTTTCTGTTCCAGGTTCACATCTCTTACCATAGCGGTTAAACGCCTGATATTATCATCCTGGTTTCTTTCAGGTAATAATAGTTTACTATAAATGGCCAGTGCCGCTTCTGCACTTTCGGGTTCGTGATTATTATTCAATGCTGCGAGGTTCAGCTTTACACCGGGGATCTTTTCTGTTGCAAAAGCCAAACCAAAATTCATACGGTTCAGTAAAGAGCCGGTATTGATCCAATAACTTGCCCGGTCAGGAAAACCCGTCGGCGCCTGGTAATAATAAAAACGTTGTCCCATTCTTGTACACCAGTTATAAATCTGGAAAGGTTGCTGTACATCTGCATTTGTGGCGCGTATGGCGCTGATGGCAAACTCAAAGGGAGATTTTACTTTTTCACGTATGGATTTCGTATCCCAGAACGCAGGGCTGTTAACCATAGTGATCAGAACAGTTTTGATATTACCCTTGCTTTTCAAATAAGCATCCGACATTTTATTTACCAGTTCTGCGGGTGGTGCATCCGCAACAAAACGTGCGGCCAGTTTGGTACAGATAAATTTAGCGGTAGAAGGGTGACTGGCCAGCATTTCCAATACCTGCATACCTTCCTGGTATCCGCCATTGGCAGGGAATGTTTTACCAAGAATAGTCTTCGCATTTTCATTATGTCTGTCGGCCCTGAACAGAAAATCTCCTTCTGTAATGTACCCTCTTTTGGCCAGTACCGCGGGGCCCGCTCTTTCCATCAATTTCATACCCGGGCCATCTTTATACATAGGCGCAACGCCCCAGCCTGTAAGGGCTTTGGCTACTTCCGTTACATCCTGTTGGGTATAGCCGCCATCTACGCCTAATGTATGCAGCTCCATGATCTCGCGGGCATAGTTCTCATTCAGTCCCTGTGTCTTTTTTGCTTTAAGGGTTTGCTCCAATAATTTGGCCTCGGGCTTTGTACTGTCATCGGCCATCGCCTCCATTCGTTTGCGGGCGATCTTTGCAAAAGCATTGTTGTTCTGTTTGCGCCACATGTCATTATCATTACTAACACTCTTTGCGTTATCGAGGTATTCGAGCATGGCCGGGTGTTTGGCAGTGGCTTCGAGAAGGGTTGCAAAATTACCCAGTACATTCGGGCGAATCGCATCACGTTCATAGGTAAGTACAAACTGCTGGCTCTGGCCTTTGGTAAGCGATACATTAAAATGATTGAACCAGAAATCAGTCAGTAACTCCTGCAACTGGTTCTGTCCATATGCTGCGCGGATGATCTTCTGGTTGATGAGCTGGCGCTGTAATTCCTGTTGGGGTTTTAATCCCTGTTCGCTCATCAGTTTTTTTACCTGTTCGCGGTATTCAGGTTTATCCAGGTTTTTGATAGAATCTTTATCAAGAAGGTTATTCTTGGTCGCTATTCTTATCACTTGTCCCGCATTGAGATAGGTATTAACAATGGTCTCATTGCTTAACGCCAGTGCATCATATCCCGACAGTCGCCTGCTCACTTCATCATCAGGTAGTTTACCATCTAATTGTTGTTGCAACCATTTTTCCAATCCTGCCTCGGCTACTGCTTTTATCTGGCCAGGCGTTGCGCCAAACGAAAAACGGCCCAGTAAATGTGCAGTAGCCTGTTCCTGTGTTAAGCCCATCTTTTTCCAGGGCATATTGATTGCAGGTTCCGGGGAAGAATTGTTGCCCTGTACAAAGGCAGACAGTAAGGTCATTACAGCTCCTGTGGTAAACGTTTTGAACATACGGGCAAAATTCATGATAACTGCTTTGAGGGTTGGATGGGTTTTGGGAGAAATAGTTTAATGAAGTAGTAAGAAATATTATGCCTGTTAGACTTTACATCACACCTTACTTGTGAGTAGTCAGTTGTATGACACCCTATTTGAACTCCCTGCACATATACAAGCGCCAGTTACTTTGCCTCCCGACCCTCCCAACCCGGCAGGCGGACTGCTGGGCCCCTTCGTTTTTGGGGTAGATGGCTTCGCTTTGGTGTTAAATAAATGGCCTTCGTTTCCTAGGTAGATAAATCAACTAACACCGAAACGAATTTT
>JBKJPR010000471.1:0-7284 GCA_046594275.1 Sediminibacterium sp. | reverse complement strand
GCGTTATCCATGATCAAAGATTCCTCGCAAGTGCTGCGATTGTTATTGGATGGCGGGCATACTGTTGTCGCCGGCAGACTGTCTGGCGCATTCCGGAACATAGGCCAGGGAAAGATTGCTGATGATATCCTTAAATCGATGCAAAAGGCATCATTCAACACCCAGGAAACAGATCCATTTCAAGGACCGACACCCATTGCGTTGACGGGTAAAGCAAGCGCTCCCTATACCAATCGCATAAGGTTGATGTGGCAGCAAATGCGCGAAGTAGTAATTGCCCATTTCCCGGAAGATCCAGGTCAGCCAACAGACATAGAAGCGTATATGCAAGACGTTGAAGGAATATATGTTACAGACGCGTATCATTCCCTGTCCATCGAGCGTTACCGCGTTACACCAGACTTAATTGAAAAAGTACGCGGCGGTAATTGGAACGCAGAAGCCAGCGAAGCAGACCGAAAGCAACGGGATGCCATGGCAGCAAAAGGTTATTGGGAAGCCTTTAAACTGGTTGAACAAAGCATACGTAAAGTATTTTCCGGCGCAAATGCCGGGCAAGTTGCAGATAATGAACATGGTGATTGGTACCGGGAATTATTTGGGCCAGGTGTAGCTGCAGGTATAGTAAGGGCATCGGATCTTGCCGGATACAGGAATGACCGGGTATACATTAGTCAATCCAAACACATACCAATGCCTAAAGAAGCCGTTCGTGATGCAATGCCTGTTTTATTCCAATTGATGGCAGAAGAAAAAGTTGCCTCGGTAAGAGCTGTATTAGGTCATTTCATATTTGCTTATATCCATCCGTACATGGATGGTAATGGACGTATGGCCCGCTTTCTGATGAACCTGATGCTTGCTTCAGGTGGATTTCCCTGGACTGTTATACCTGTGCAGGAGAGAGATGCTTATATGAATGCGTTGGAAAGAGCAAGCACCGACCAGGATATTCAATCCTTTGCGGCATTTATAGGGCATTTGGTCAACGAGGGAATGAGTGGAATGCCTGTAGCAAAAATCTAATTAAAACGGGTTGAAAGTTTCTTAATTAAAATCTTAGGGTTCCCTGTCAATATTTGATCTCCACGGTGATACTCGCGGATGTCTCCCAACAGGGACCCGCGATTTAGAATGGCGAATTACAAGGGTTGAAATCTTTTGTGCAATGAAATTGGGTGTGCCATTAACAAATTTAATATATACTAATAGTGAGGATTAATCAATCTCTATCTTGTAGTATGTCATTTATCCTAAGGTAGATATTACCGGTTTGGGCTGCATGTTTTCTTTTGCGTAATAAGAGTTGCAGTAAATCTATCCTTTCTTCGAGTACTGCCATAAGATCTGCTCCATCCATTAAAATCATCAACCGCCTTCCTGTGGAATGTGCTTGTATCGCATCATCGGAAAATCCATTTATAGAACAAAATAGTCCCAAAGTGTTTTCTAATCTTCTGGATATCTTTCCGCTGAAAGCATCGAGGTCCTGAATATCACATAATGCCTTTTGCCATTTCCCTTCAAATAAATAGTCACTATTCTCAAACGTAAAAGCGCCGTCAATCTGTTCACCTTTAATTCTGAAGGAGGCTTTTGGGTCGAGGTCAAATAGTTGAAATAGATCTCCAAAGATCTTTTCAAGTAAATATCCTCTTCCTTGTGGATCCACACTACCTAACAATTGAAAGAATATAGATTTTATTTCTTGAAGACCTTTAGCAACATCTTTAATTTTTTTTAGCTTTTGCTGTGCGACCTGCTTTCTTTCCGTATGTTTTCTTACCTCTTCAGTTATTTCCTTAAAGCCCTCCATCTGTTTTCTTAAAGCCTGAACAGTTTCTTGTGCTGTCTTGACTTTTTTATCGCCACCCTCCAATCTTTGTAAGTGAGAGAAGTCATTAATTTTAGTGACCTCAAAAATTAATGTCAATAATTCCTGTTTGTATTGGGTTTGATCGGATGACAGGAGAGTTATGAGGGTGGAACAAATATTGCGCTTATAATCATCCCAGTTTATTTTGCCCAAGAGAGTCTTATCAGTTAACGTATTAAAAATGAAAGATTTTAAATCATTTTTATACCAATAAATATTTGCCAATGCTTCAACAAGGGAGTTTAGAGCAATGGGAGCAATGATTTTTTTGGACCCTTCCATCATACCGAAATTTATTAACCTCTGGTGATTTTAATTTGATCAATGCGGATTTTTTGCATCCTGTCTTCCGTAATATGAACGCCTAAAAAGAAAAATGGCCCAGCGATAGGTTCAGAATAAGTTCCGCGATGTTCTAAAACAATATCATCAAACGTCAATGTGTGGAGTATGATCTTATCATTTTCAGTTACGTTTTTATCCAGGATAAAATCCCGTAACGTTTTCAAGGTTATTTTACTATAAGGGGTTTCATTGATCATTTCTAGACTGCTTGTTAATCAAAGATATCAATAGGGGGAGATGATACCAGAAAGTTTTATCCAGTCATGTTATATAGTTGATTATCTTTTAGTTAGAACACATCAATGATGTTTTTGGTAATAAGAGATGAAGTTTAAGCAAGGAGAATTTAACTTTAAATAACCTAATATTAATTTTTAGGATCTTTTTTCTTCGCCCTTGCACCAGTAGTCGATATGGGTATCATTTGCTCGAAAGTTCACTAAAAAAATTCAATCAAACTTGTACATAAGAATTTTGTAAGATTCTTAATGCTGCTAATCCCGCTATCCCTGATACTGTTCGTGAAAAATTAAAACAAGCAGTGGACGATAAATTACTTGAATTAGCTTCTTCAAATGATGACGTTTAGATTTCAATTTTTATCATTAGCGTTGCGTTATAAATCGAACATATTCAATTGGTTATCTTTTTGTTCTTTGAAATATTGTAATTGAGTCTGCTGAAACAGTTGATTTATGGGCATTCTCTCAAAAATAGATATGCTCAAAATTTGTAGGATTTCGTAGAGGCTGTGTTTTAGCATAAAACGTTTCTTGGCAATGGCTACTAAAACATAAACTGACACAGCTATCCAAACCTGGGTCTTTACGGCATTTTCTGATTGGCCCCAAAATGATTTTATTTTAAGATGTTGTTTTATCCATTTAAAGAATAATTCAATTTTCCAGCGATGTTTATATAGCTGGGCGATTTCTGTTGCACTAAGTTGAAAGTTATTTGTAAGGAATATTAATACCTTGCCGGTCTGCTCATCTTTGAATTTTATTCTTCTCATTTTTTCAGGATAATCTTTAGCAGCATAATAATTGTTAACCATAATGGATTGGTCATATAATATTCCATTATTGCTATCTTTTGGATGTGAGTAAAGTCTTCTATAATTCATATTGTCTTTCGCTCTTGTAACAAAGAAAGCACCAGAAACATGAATCTTGTAAAGCCTTTGGTAGTCTACATATCCTCTGTCCATTATGTAAAAACTATTGGCTTCAAAATGAATAACATCTAAGACATTTACATCGTGAACAGAAGCTGTAGAAAACAAAATAAAATCAGGGATAGCCGTTTTTAAATCAAGTTGTGTATGCAGTTTAATGCCACCTTTTGTACTTCTAAACGTTGCCCAACAAAAAGCAGAAAGGCACAAATCAATCGTTGTTGCATCAATGGCAAATACATTCCCTTTTAGTGATACGTCAAGATCATCATCGAGGATATATAATTGTTTTGCCTCTTTGATAAGCACCAGTGCAAGGTCTTCATAAATTTGAAAAGAACGACTTTCATTTGCCCTTGTTATTGTACTAACAGCAACTATTTCACCAATACCTAAATGATACATCTTATTGGCATTTGCTTTAAGGCATAAAACAGTATCGCTGATACTTTCACGGTGGGTTAGTTGACCGAATGCCATGCACAAAAACTGTTTCCAGCAGCTAAATTCCTTTACCTTATAGTCGCCAAAGTGCCTGTTTACAATGGTTTGGAACTGTTTGTGGGAAATTAGCCCAATAATTTGTGAAAAGATATACTTGCCCTGATTCATAGTAATTGAAAATCAACAAGTTATACCATTTTCGATTTTCAAAAATTCAAATCGTTTCCAAGTTATAAACCTCGCAAACTCAATACTGACAATACTTTCAAAGAACTAATATTTTCAACAACGCAACGCTAGTGATGTCTCTATATATTTAATCTTCGTGGCTTTTCCAGCATAAAAATATATTTACCAAGCTGTTGCGGAAGCTGGTGTATTTCATTGTCTGGAAGCCAGGTTATATTTTCAATATGTACCTGTGTTCCAGGCATTTTTATTTATGGTAGTTGTAAACCCCGCCAGCGTTTTAAATAAGGAAGGCTATTGAGTAATTGATGGATAATCCGACCCGGGAGGTAAGTCTTCAGCATGAGGATAGTCACAATCGATTTCATTTCTCCAAATGTCAAATCGGGGTTCATAAAGGAACCGTCCCGGTAACAATATTTGCAGTAATCCTGGCAGGTTGAACCGTCTTTTTCAGTTCCCATGTCCCGAACATGATCCATAGGTATGCTGCAACTTTGACAAAATAATTTGTGTTTCATATCATTATAAACCAGTTCCAGCGTTCCTTTCTATCGTTTTTAATATCCCGTTTCTTCTGCTTTGTCAGGCTGGTCCTTTTTTTAAAGAATGCGCCGTAATTATTGATCAGCTAAGGTAGTTTGCCGGAGAATTGATGAAAATGACAGGTATCATTGACAGCAATGATTATAATCAGGTGGCTTTTATTTTTCAAGACAGCAGCGCTGAAAGACCCTGATTCAGTTTGCGCAACAGCTTTTTCCTGATCGCCATTTTTTCTGCGTTCCATTGCCTGTAGATGGGTTGCAGCCTTTTTTTTTCTTCCGCATTTATTTCCTTCAACCGGTCGGGATGCACATAGTATAAGGCTATGCGCGCATCATTAAAAACACCCAGTTCCTGTGCCATCTTCTCTGCTTTTTTGCATTTGGTTTTATTCCACAATGCAGGAACAGCTATCTGGACATTTTCCTGGAAAATATATGAAACATACAGAATTTCTTTAATGTTTTTTCGAATAAAGTGTAAGGAGGTGTCTGTGGGTATACCGCCAGAAAGGATCGCTTTACTGGCTGCCGCTTTTTGATTAAAAAATTTTTGGAGCGTTTTTGATGTAAGTTGTTCCGGCAGTTTTTCGGTAATAATTTCTTCGGATTTATGAAGCCATTTTTGCTGTAATACTTTCGCCAATTCCTTTTTTTCTTTTTTCAGTTTATTTACCAGAGACCGGAGATAGCCGCCTTGTTGTAAAGGACCTTCTTTGTTCAGGTTACCTATTCTTAACAAATGCAATTGCAGGTCCCGCACCTTGCCTGCCGCTGAGTACATTTGTTTTAACCGGTGGGGAATTCTGACACTGCCCTGCTCCAGCCGGGCCAGCCGTAGAAAAGCCTTTAGTTTTTTTACTTCTACCCTGAAATGGTGAATGATTTTTTTATCAAAATTCTCTTCAATCTGGCCTAGGAGGCTACCGAGCCGGTTAAAAATCTGATGAATAATATATTCTATTAATTTTTGCTGCATACACTGTTTTTTTTTGCGGAAAAAAAAGCCGGATAGGCATCCAGTTATTTAACATCCCGTATTCTTCATGAGCGTGCTTTCAGCAAAATTACTCTTTCGGAGGGTAAAATGATGATATTTATCAATTTATGCTTTGACGTAAATCATGGATGGATAAGGGTAGCCCGTTTATTTTTAGGAAACAAAAATATATTCAAATGAAAAAAATATTACTGGCTTTTGATGGCAGCCATTTTTCCGAAGGCGCTTTTAAATTTGCCAAAATATTGAATGAGCGCCAGCGTATTTTGCTTACCGCAGCATTCCTTGCACAGGTTGATTATGCTAACCTGTGGAGTTATTCGGGTGGAGATGCCTCCGGAGCTGTTTTTATACCACTGGTGGAAGATGCGGATACGGAAGCCGTGGTAAAAAATATTGAACACTTTGAAAATATGTGCAAAAAAAATGATATCGAATACCGTGTTCATAAAGATTTTACCGACTTCGCTCTACCTGAACTAAAAAAGGAAAGCAGGTTTGCGGACCTGCTGGTAATTGGCAGTGAAAAATTTTATGAAAATATCAGGACCGGTGATGTCAACGATTATCTCCAGGATACTTTGCATGGCGTCGAGTGCCCGGTTATTATTGTGCCTGAAAAATTTGATTTTCCAAAAACAAATATTCTTGCTTATGATGGCAGCGGGTCGTCTGTATATGCCATTAAAGAGTTTGCCTATTTATTTCCTGAATTGACCAGCAATCCGACAGTGCTTGTATTTGCAAAAGAAGATGGTGAAAATACATTCCCCGACGAAGTGAATATAGAAGAACTGACCGCAAGACATTTTCCCGACCTGACATTAGTGAAACTGCAGATAGACCCACGAAAATATTTTGTTGAAGCGGTACAGGAAAGTAAATCTTCTATTCTTGTATGCGGATCATTTGGTAGGTCGATGTTGTCAAGGATATTTCGAAAAAGTTTTGTTAATGATATTATTAGGCAACACTGTATACCGATTTTCATCGCGCATCATAAATAAAATTAGTTCGAAGGAGAATTGTGAATTGTGATGGATTATAATCGAATATAAATTCGCCTGGATAAAAACTGTATTAACAAACCTTCGGGTATAACTTTTATGAAAGGACTCGAAAATAAAGCATACAGCTTGCTACTGATCGGTACCATGGCTTTTGCCATTTTTATTTTGTTACAGAAACTTGAGTATAGCTAGTGGCATCAGAAGCAAAAAAAAATTCAAAAAAAGACAGGATAATCTTACCAGAAGGCGGTGCCAGGGAATTTGCGCACCAGAGTATATTACAATTACGGGGAGAAATGAGCAATAACCCCTGTGCCATTGCTGCTGCCAGCGCAGGAGAAATATGGAGAAGGAGTAACTCATGTGAATCAGGAATGTGACTATACTCATTCATAATGCAGATCATTAACAGAACTGATAATTATCATGCCGTGCTGTTACAGGCAGATATATTTTTGAGGTTAAATCACTATTTTATGGCTGATACCATTCCTGTAGTACCCCAATCTGATACGCAGTACTTTTTCGAAGTGAAACTGGATTGGTTGGTAAAGAATCGTGGCATATTGCATGTGCCTGGTATTAGTGAAGTGCTGCATGTGGCTGCGCCGCCGGAATTTGGGGGTGATGGAAAAAACTGGAGTCCTGAACACCTGTTTCTCAGTGCTGTCAGCAGTTGTTATATGTCAACCTTCCTT
>JBKJPR010000301.1:0-3091 GCA_046594275.1 Sediminibacterium sp. | reverse complement strand
AAGTATGAACTGATACCGGGACAATTATTACATGAAGGAACTATCACACATGATAATTTATTTATACCAGATACGTGTAAAGAAGAAGTTGTTTTATTGACGCATGATAAACACTATCTCGACAAACTGATCAACCAGGCCCTTACCCCATCTGAACAAAGAAAGATCGGTTTCCCGCAGTCACCTAAATTAATAACAAGAGAACTGATCATTACACAGGGTACGATAGATTGTTGCCAGTATGCCCGGCAGCATGGGGTGGCGCTGAATGTGGCAGGCGGTACGCACCATGCTTTCCGCGACAGGGGTGAAGGTTTTTGTTTGCTGAATGATATGGCAGTGGCCGCTAATTATTTACTGAATAACCATCTTGCAAAACAAATACTGATCATCGATCTCGATGTACACCAGGGAAATGGCACCGCGAAGATATTTGAACATGAACCGAAGGTTTTTACATTCAGCATGCATGGCGCACATAATTATCCTTTCCATAAAGAAAAATCCGATCTGGATATTCCATTGAAAGACGGGGCGGATGATGCCACTTACCTGAACCTGTTATCAGAAACTTTACCAGAACTGATTAAAAATATAAAACCCGATTTCGCTTTTTATTTATCAGGAGTAGATATCCTGTACAGCGACAAATACGGCAAGCTGAATATTACTCTGCATGGCTGCCGGCAAAGAGATGAGATCGTATTCCGTTCCTTGAAACAAAACAATATCCCTGTAACGGTAGCCATGGGTGGAGGGTATTCAAGCGATGTTAAGATCATTACAGAAGCGCATTGTAATACGTTCCGCTTGGCGAAAGAACTATATTAGTTTGGGGTTTGTAGTTTGGGGTTGTTAGTAGTTGTCAGTTAACAGTTACTGCTTTTTTCTTCTGCAAAGATAAATAATCAATATAGTAGATCAACCGAACGGTTACTTCATTGCCGTGAGGTTGCTGGAATACCTGTGCGAGATTAGCTGTGTAGTTTTTATAATTGACACCATTGATCGGGAAATCATTGCCCAGCCAATTCTTATAGCCGATGATGAGTTTACTGCCGTATTTAAAATCCCATGTATAAAACATATCAAGATTGAAGGCATTGAAATTCTGGTCCTTTCCGGTTTCAAACGCATGCGGCAGCAGTTCCCCGTTCTGATCAACAAAATAAAAGCTGTTATACACCACTTTGCTCCAATAATGTCTTGCGCGCAAAGAAAGATTCATTCTTGACGTGAAATTATATATCCCGCTAACGATGGTAGAGGAATTGGTAACTTTCCTTCGGCCTGCAACAGGTTCCCCGGTTGCGTCACGGTAAGCATAACCAAAAATTCCATTATCATGGGTCCTGGTAATATCAATATCCAGGCTAAAGTGTTCATTGAAACGGTAGCGTGGCCCTATCCCGATACTGAAAAAAGGATCATTAGGTATTGGCGATTCTGCAAAACCGGCATTAAATCTTACAAAAAGCTGTTTGCGGCTGTCACTGCTTCCGTTCATACCAATAAAAAAATAAGGTGTTTTTTTAATCATTCTTCCCGGTGTACGCAGTTCAAAAAAATCGTGTTGCCATACAGGCTGCCAACTGGCATTGATAGAAAGGTCCCAGAAATTTTTAAAAACCCAGAATGCCCTTCCCTGCAAGGTATAATTTGAAAACTTGAAGGGTTTGAATAAATAGACCGGCAATATGGCAAGACTATAGGTATAGGTCAGGAATTTTTTGCCAGGTGTGAATGTAGTGTAACTGATCCTGCCAATACCTGAAACTGCATTTGGTGATTTTAAAATACCCAGATCATTCGGGTCATACCTTTCCGATTCTATACTATTCTGCAACAGGTATTGCAACCTGCCACTCACTTTTGAAAAAGAAGTGATCGTTTTAAAACCGTTGTATTTGACAAGGCCTGTAATATGACTATACTTACCGGACCATGAAAAATTATGACGGTTACCCGGATCAAATATATTTACATCCAGCCCGCTAACATTTGCATTCCGCCCACCCCCGCTCCGCCATACATTGGTATTGGTAAAACTAATAGAGGAGCGGTTAGCCAATGCCTGGTCAAGCACCATGATATTATAATTAGTAAGCGGCTCTGTTTCTATTGTAGCTATTTCTCTGGTTGTACTATTTGTTATTACTGCATGAACAGGTGCACCAATGGCATTAAATACGCCAATGCCTAATTTCTTTTTGGTACGTCCGGAAAACTTCGAAGCATTCAATAATTGTGTGATGCCGGGGTTTGAAATGATCTGCAGGTTTGGATCAGTTTTTGCCATATTAATCACACTACTGTAACCGGCAGGTGTTCCGCCTACCCGCCTGGAATAAAACAAACCTGCTTTATTGAATAACTCGATCCCCTCTGTAAAAAAAGGCCGGTTCTCCTGGAACTGTACTTCGTATGGCGAGAGATTTAATACTACGTTATCAGAAACTACCTGGCCGAAATCCGGTATCACCGTTGCATCCAGTGTAAAACTTTCATTAATGCCATATTTCACATCCATTCCCCCATTACGAAGAAAATCTGTTTTGCGTGAACCATTGGCATAGGGCACGGTTCTTGAGCCGGCCGTGATATAAGGAAGGAATGATAAGCGCAATGGGGGTGCAATGTTTTGCACATCCTGTAAGCTTCCGAACTGGTTCACAAAACCGTTTTGGTTGGGGTCCACTTTGTTCCAGAAAACACTTTCATTGGTGCGGCGTATGTATCGCTGGAAGTTAAGCCCCCAATCCTGTATATCTTTTTTTGAAAAACGAATGGCAGAATAAGGGATCTTCATTTCTACGCTCCATCCATCTTTCTGCATCCGTACATTACTTTCCCATACAGCATCCCAGGTGTAATCGCTAGGTAAACCGAATTGTGAAATAATAGTTGCTACCAACCTCCCGTCTGATTGCACATTACGTGATGTTACCAAAAACTGGAACCCATTCTGATCATCATTATAGGTATCAAAGAATACGCTGAAATGGTCCACATCCTGTCTCTGCTCACCGTCTCTTGAAGTTAACTGCCGGCGTACCAACCCGGGTTCATCGTATAAATAAGCGCCTACATA
>JBKJPR010000266.1:0-2715 GCA_046594275.1 Sediminibacterium sp. | reverse complement strand
ATAATGACGCCTCTTTGAACCTTGACTATTTCAGAAACGATTTTACAAACCAGGTGGTAGTTGATATAGAAAATGCAAGGGAAGTAAAGTTCTACAACCTGCAGGGAAAATCCTATTCAAACAGTTTCCAGGCAGAATTAAACATAGTACCGGTAAAACAATTAGACGTGCGCATGGCTTATAGGCATTTTGATGTGAAAACGACTTACAACGGACAGTTATTGCAACGCCCATTCATTGCTACTAATCGTGCTTTTATAAGTTTGGACTATACCACCAACGATTGGAAGTTTGATTATACACTGACTTATAACGGCAAAAAAAGAATACCCAATACTGAAGTTAACCCCGTACCCTACCGCCTTTCTGGCTATTCGCCCGGTTATGTGATGATGAATGCACAGGTAAGCAAAACGATTGGTAAAAAACACCCTATGGATTTTTATATAGGCGCTGAAAACCTAACCAATTTTTTTCAGAAAGAGGTGATCGTGGCAGCGAGCCAGCCTTTCAGCCCCTATTTTGATGCATCCCTTGTATGGGGGCCGGTAAGCGGGCGGATGTTGTATGTGGGCTGGAGGCTGAAAATAAAATAGATTAAAATATTTTTTAAAAAACAGGGGTCTTCTGAAATAAATATAGCGGCACTATAACCTGAACTTCACACCCCCATTCACCACAAATCCATCAACAGGCGCATAAATATCTCTGAATGAAGGGTTATTGATCGTTCCCGTGTAGATCGTATCAAATTTTGTTTGCCGGGTATCTGTGAGATTTTCGAAGTTGATGAAAACAGAAATATGTTTCCAGGTTTTTTCACCCATCAGGCCAAATATCCAATACGATCTGCCGGTAAGTCCATCGCTTAATTTCTGTGGACTGAAAAAATAAGCTTCAGCGCCAAGCTTCAGCTTCCCCTCTTTTTCGTACATGAGTACATTGTTAAGCCTGTGCCTGGCAGTTAAGGGGAACCAACGTTTGCTATTATTGAAATAGCTGTTTACATCAGCATAGGTATAGCCCACAAACAGTTTATAATCCTGGTACGTAAAACGAAGATTAGTTTCCATTCCTTTGGTATCAATATACCCATTGCCATTTACGAACTGGTAATCGTTGCTGCCGCTGGTAACTAACAGTAAGGGTCTGTTCAACCGGGTATAGAAAAATAATTGATTGATGGAAAAACCGAACTCGCCTATCCTGGTGCGATAGTTAATGTCAAAATTGCCTCCTGCTGAACGCTCGTTTTGGGAAACCGCCTCATTAATAGGCAGTATATTTTGAAACTGCCTTTTTTCGGATTCTTCATTAAATACGGTTGGCGTTTTATAACCCAAGCCGCCGCCTGCCCGGATGGTCAGCTCATGCGTAAGTTTCACCATAGCGGATATGCGTGGCAAAAGTTCAAACCCATAAGGCTTTACATAGTCCCCTCTCAATCCGGTTTCTAATGTGAACTGTTTTACCGGTGACCATGTATTTTGAATAAATGCACCCACGGTATTGTAATGATAGTCTCTTACTGCATTACTGTTAAGGCGTTCTTCAGTGAGATCATCGGTAAGTAAGTTTACGCCGGTAACCCATTGTGTGTGTTCGTTTTGGATATTAAAGGTAACTTCTGAAAAACTAGATTGCTGAATACCCTTAAAAGTATAAGAAGGTACTTGAATTAGCCTGTTGAAATGGCTATAGCTATTTTTAAAATGGATCTGTTTATTACCAGCCAATTGAAAGGTAAACTGGGACTGGGTAGTGAAGCGGCCGGTATTGTTCTTTTCAAAATAACCGGTTGTTCCTTTGCGTATGTATTCCATACTTCCGCCGATTCTGTTTTCGGTTATATAACTAAAGCCAATATTGGCGGTTATTTTATCGCCGTAAAAAAACAGCCGGGGATTAACAGTGTATCGCTCGAACTGTGGAATAGCTGTTAACCCAATTCCCGCAGGATCATAGGCTTTACCTGTATTGTGTGATCCAAAAAATGTTATACCTGTTTTGGTAAATTTCTGACTGTAAAAACCACTCAGGTCAATCCCGCCCGCTGAGGTACCGTTCGCCAAAAAACTTAATTCCCTTTTTGCGGTGGGTGTTTTTGAAACAAGGTTCACCAGGCCCGCAATGGCCCCACCGCCATATAAAGTAGAGGATGAGCCTTTGATCACTTCTATTTGCTTCAGGTCAAGCGGTGTTACCTGCATCAGGCTTAGTGCACCTGAGAATCCTGCATACAGCGGGAAACCATCCCTGAGTATTTGTGTGTACCTGCCATCAAGGCCCTGTATCCTGATACTGGAATTGTAGGAGGTGGCAGAGGTTTGCTGCGTTTGTATACCCGTGCTTTCATTTAACAGCATACGGATATCGCCGGGCTTCATGTTTCCTTTCTCTGCCAGTTCTTCGCCCGATATGGTTTCTACCCGTGTGGGAATATCGTAAATGGAACGGCTGGTGCGTGTTGCGGTAACGATGACTTCCTCCTCTTCTTCTTCACGTTCGCTTAAGAGTACTTCCAGAACCATGTCACCCGTTCCGGGTACCTGCACTTTTACTTCCTGTTCTGTTAAACCCACATAAGAGGCTTTAATTGTATAGTTACCTGCGGGAACATTATTAAATACTACCGACCCGGTGCTATCAGCAACAACTGTTCGCAGTAAAGGAATGATGATAACAGTGGCTCCTGCAAGGGCTTGTTTTGTTTCC
>JBKJPR010000230.1:0-4853 GCA_046594275.1 Sediminibacterium sp. | reverse complement strand
CCTGATCTTGTTTAGGAGCAGGGGATAATGTGTACAGGCCAGCAGCACGGTATCTATCCCACCTGAAGCCGCCAGCAGGATATCAAGGTGCTTTTTTACAAAATAATCCGCCCCGGGCTGGTCATACTCATTGTTCTCTACAAGCGGCACCCACATGGGACAGGCTTCCTGGTAAACACGTAGATCCGGAAAAAATTTAGCGATCTCTATGGGATAACTTTCACTCTGTACTGTTCCGGCCGTTCCCAAAATACCTACTTCGCCGGTTTTAGAATAATTACCAATGATTTCTGTCGTGGGCCTGATTACACCCAACACTCTTTTGGATGGGGTTATTCCAGGCAGGTCTTTTTGCTGTATGGTGCGGAGCGCTTTGGCCGAGGCAGTATTACAAGCCAGGATCACCAGTTCACAGCCTTGCCTGAAGAACCATTCTACGCATTCCAGGGTATAGTGGTAAACTGTATCAAAAGAACGTGGGCCATAGGGCGCACGGGCGTTATCGCCCATGTAGATATAATCGTAGTCGGGAAGTTGTTTTACGATCTCTTTTAAAACCGTAAGGCCGCCATATCCGCTGTCGAAAACACCTATAGGGCTTTTTGCTTGCATACACAAAAATAAGAACCCCATCGCAAGGATGGGGTTCTTACAAATATAAATATTCAGGAACTTATTTCTTAGGTGCCGGGACTCCGCCTCCTGATAAACGTTTGAATTCATCTTCTATCTCTTTTGGCAACGGCAATTTTAACCGCATGGCCACTTTGAGACTCAGGTTATCGAGTAAAGGAGGCTGCAAATACACGGTTAACGCAGACTGGTTCAGCACCAATGTATATTTTTGTTCCGCAACTATAGCAGCCAATGCCTGTTGCATCCTGATGCGGAATGGTTGTAATAACTGTTCCTGCTTGGCGCCCATCATTTGCTCCTGATAGGTTTGCCAGTTGATCAATTGATATTTTAAATTATTCAACTCTCTTACTGCCAGTTCTCTTGCTTTCACAGGCATGGCAGCAGAATCTTTTTTAAAGATGCTGTCCCTGCGCTGAAAATCACCTACCCGGTATTCATATTCAACCCTGAGAGAATCCTCTGCATAGCTTCTCAGCAATGTATCAAGTTTGGAATAACCGGGGAATATAGGCAGGATAACCTGCTCATCAAAATACCCAATCTTTAGCTGCTGTGCGTCGGCATTCTGAGTGAACAAAAGGCTTGCTGCAAAAGCCACACACACAAATAATAATTTCTTCATTGTACTGAATTTATAATTGATTTTAGTTTACACTAGTTTTTAATCCCCAATTCTTTTAATACTTCTTCGCTTTTGTCGAGTTTGGGGTCGGCAAATATAACGGTAATTCCTTCACTTTTGTCCAGTATAAAGTCGTAAGCCCTTGCTATGGCTATTTTTTGCACGGCATTGTAGACTTTGTCCTGCACAGGCTTTACCAGTTTTTGCCTTTCCTTAAACAGGTCGCCTTCATACCCAAAACGCCTCTTCTGCAGGTCGCGGATATCTTTTTCTTTTACAAAGAGTTCATCCTCCCTTTTCTTCTTCAGCTCATCGGTCAGCATAAACTGTTCGGCCTCATAGTTCTTATACATTTTATCGAGCTGCACCTGTTTGTCGTCTATTTCTTTCTGCCATTGTTCGCCTATCAACTGTAGTCTTTTATCGGCGTCTTTGTATTCCGGTATTTTGTTCAGTATATACTTGGTATCAATAATGGCATACCGTTGTGCCTGTGTGGCAAAAGCCAGTAATAAGAGAGCGATAGAGAATACGAATGTTTTTTTCATAACTGTAGTTTAAGTTTTAGGGTTATTCCGGCTCAAAGCCAAGCATGAAAGTAAATCTTGCTGCGTCCTTGGTTGAACCATTTTGCGTAAACCTATCCAATCCTATGCCATAATCAAATCCAAGCAAACCAAACATCGGCAGGAAGAAGCGCATACCCAATCCCACTGAACGCCTGAGTTTGAAGGGATTGTAATCTTTAAACGTATACCAGCCATTGGCCGCTTCAAAAAAGCCGAGTGCATAGATGGTACTGCTGGGATTCAGGCTCAACGGGTAACGCAGTTCCAGCGTGTATTTGTTAAAGATGGTAAAATACTGGCGGGCATTTTGCTGGTCGGGGTTGATCTTTGGATTTGAATTATCATATACCGGGTATCCCCTGTGTGCAATAATATCATAACCTAATAAAGCAAACTGGTTACTCAAACCTGCATCGCCTACCTGGAACCTTTCAAAAGGTGATATTTTCAGATCAGGATTAAACCGTCCGAGAAAGCCATATTTTGCTGAGGCTTTTAACACGAACTGTTTGTTCCTTTCTTCGCCATGCGGTTTGCCCAGAGGCACATACCACTCGCCGTTGAATCTCCATTTATGGTACTCAATAAACTTGTAGGGGTTATCGGATGTTTTAATGCCTTTGTCAAATAAAGAATAGGGTGGCGTAATCTGTAAACTTAACAGGAAAGTAGAACCAGATCGCGGGAACAAAGGCTGATCCACCGATGAACGCTGCAGGGCAATTCTGAAGTTAAGATTGTTCACCAAACCATTGTCGAAACCCGGCAGGTTTGTGGGATCAATAGCATAATTACTCAACTTATACCGCGTATAGTTGATGCCCATTGACAATGAGAAAAAGTCATCCGGCCATTTCAACTGCTTCGCCAGGCTAAGCGTGGCGCCCGTGGTAGAAATATATCGTGAATCGGCCACACTCGGATCATACTGCCCTGTAAGAGGGTCGTAGGTCTGGCCGTACTTTGTATTAAAAATACTGAAGGTGAGTGCATTTCTTTTTTTACCGCCCAGCCAGGGTTCGGTAAACGAGAAGTTGTAAGAACGGAATGCTTTACCATTGCTCTGCACACGTAAGCTTAGTTTTTGCCCGTCTCCCATCGGCAATGGATCCCATGCTGTTTTTTTGAAAATATTACGGATTGAAAAATTATTGAAGGATACGCCGAGCGTGCCGGTCAATCCGATAGCACCGCCCCAGCCTGCGCTGAGCTCCAACTGGTCGCTTGATTTTTCTTCCACGCCATAATTTATATCTACGGTACCATCTTCGGGGTTGGGAACAGGGTCTATCTTAATCTTCTCCTGGTTAAAATAATTCAGTTGAGCTATTTCACGATTGGAGCGGATCAGGTCAGAACGTCGGAATTTTTCGCCTGGTATGGTCCTCAATTCACGACGGATTACATATTCTTTGGTACGGTCATTACCGGCGATACGTATATTCTTGATTGTTGCCTGCGGGCCTTCCACAATACGGATCTCGTAGTCAATGGTATCATTGTATACCGCTGTTTCAACAGGATCTGTGCGGAAAAACAGGTAACCATCATCCTGGTACAGGCCACTGATATCGCCACCTTCGGGACCGGCGGATTTTCCTAGTTTTTTATTAAGCACTTCAAGGTTATAGATATCTCCTTTGCGGATACCGAGAATGGATGTTAATACAGAATCCGGGAACTTGGTATTACCTCTCCAGGTAATATCCCCGAAATAATATTTATGCCCCTCATTTATCTTCAGGTCTATGTTCAGGTTGCCGTTCTGGGTATGATAAATGGTGTCTTTCTCGATTACCGCATCGCGGTAACCCAGTGTGTTATAGTAATCCAGAATGCTTTCTTTGTCTTCGATGTATTTCTTTTGATCAAATTTTGCAGAAGATAATTTCAACCGCACATAAGGATCGAGTATACGTTTGGTTTTACTGAAAACCAGGAACCCTTTTTCTTTCATGTACTGCTCGAATGTATAGTTCTTTGGAACAACGATCTGTCCTTTATCGAAAGTGGGATTAAGTGTTAACCTGGATTTTTCTTTGGTGCCTTTTAATTGTTTTTTGAGCTTACCGTCTTCCACCGTATTGCCACCGAAATTAATATTGTTGATCTTTACTTTCGGGCCCTTATCAATCATAAAATCCAATGCGAGTGTATTCGCAATGGTGGTGTCCTTTCTTTCCACGATGGTAACTTTTGAATCGAGGAATCCTTTTTCAGCATAAAATTTCTTAATGGCTTCTATAGCTGAGATCTTCATGTTTTCTGTGATCACCCGGTTAGGTATCAGCCCTGTTTTACCGGAAAGTTCCTCTGCCTGGCCTTTTGGAACGCCTTTGAAAAAGAATTTGGATAACCGGGGCCTTTCCGTAACCGCGATCTCGATCTCGATATTCTTTGCTTCCAGTTTGGTAATGAATATTTCTACATTGCTGAAATAGTTCTGGCCCCAGAGTTTGGTGATGGCTTTTGAAAAATTATCACCCCCCGGTATACTGACCTCATCGCCTATATTGATATTGGCAATAGACAGCAGCAGGTTTTCATCAAAGAAGCGGTTACCGGTTACTTTTACCGCAGCTATTTTATATTTTTTGGGTGTTTTTTGATTGAAGATATTAAGCAGGTCTGCCTCAATACTGGTGATCGTTGTATCAGTTTTTTGCTGCGATCGGGCCGGCATACTCACGAGCGATACTACTAAAGCCAACACTAAAATTTTGTACACTTTCTGCATCCGGTTTCGGTTTGTGATGTTGCTGACTGAAAGAATAAGTGGCCATCTTTCAGCAATCTGGTTCGGGTTTTTAGGCGGGGCAAATTAACTGGAATAATGAAAAGTGTTTGTTAAATCGACCCCATTTATGTAAAGCTGTGGGTTATTGATAGCTATGCCAATTGGGTTTCCTCCTGTATTTGTTGCCCGGTTTTGCCAAATCTCCTTTCTCTTGCCTGGAAGTCGAGAATTGCTTCATACAGGTTTTCTTTCCGGAAATCGGGCCAACGGGTGTTGGTAAAATATA
>JBKJPR010000446.1:0-4338 GCA_046594275.1 Sediminibacterium sp. | reverse complement strand
GATTATTGGCGATGGGCCGGGGCATATCAATTATACAGTATTTATTCTAAGTATGTAGATATAGCCAATATCCGGTTACGTTTGGTGCGTATTGCTTATAGAAACGGTGACCGTGCCATGATTGACACGGTTGAGGCCTTTACCCAGGTTCAAAATTATCAATTGCAACAGTCGGATGCATTGTTGAAACTCAATAATTCAAAATTTGATGTATCAAATTATTTATGGCTGCCAAACGATAACCCCTATCAACTTCCTGGGCAATTTGCCCCGGATACGATTCAGTTTGCTATGCGCGAAGCTCCGCAACAATTAGATGCGCTGATTGATCAGTCAGCCAAACAAAACCCTGCAGTTAAAAGCTATGAATTTAAATTGAATAGCCTGGAAGTAGAACGGAAATTAAAGTTTCAAGGCCTTTTGCCGTCTTTGAATCTTAGCGCCAATTTGCTAAACAGGGATTATTACGTTTTCAAAGGTTTTGATGCATTGCTGCTGCAAAATAATTACAAGTGGGGTATCGAATTTAAGTTGCCATTATTTTTACGGGAGGGACGTGGCGAGTACAGGAAAATACAATTAAAGATTACAGAAACTGAGTTGGAGTTAGTAAGGAAACGTTGGCAAATTGAAAATAAAATTCGCAGTTATTACAATGAAAATTATTTATTAGGACAGCAATTGCAAACGACTCAAAGTCTTTATAATAATTATTCCTCTTTGCTCCGCAATGAGGAATTAAAATTTGTGCAGGGAGAAAGCAGTTTGTTTCTTGTAAATAGCCGGGAAACCAAAGTTTTAGAGCTGCTCCAGAAACAGGCAGAACTCCGTATTAAATACTTTGTATCTAAATATGCAATAGAATGGGCGGCAGGATTATTGCGATAATAGATTTTGGAGGGAGTTAACAGATTAAAAACCTGCTATGCGTCGCCTGAAAAAATTGCAATAGATACAAATCGCAGGAACATACGCTGTAAATCAAGACTTCTTCGAACTCGTTACAGAATTCTGCGGATTGAAAGCCAGGCGCTCTGCCCGGTGGCTATAACGGGTATGCCTGCCGAAAGCAGTTACCGATGCGAGGTTCTCTTATGATGCGGATTCCTTATATTTAGGAATCTGAAAAAACAATTATGAAAAACAAACTACTCAGCTACCAATCGTTGAACACAGATATGGCCAGCTTACTGCTCAGGCTGATTTTTGGCGGTTTATTTATATATCATGGTTATACAAAGCTTGAGGCATATGACCAGATCCTTCCCAATTTCAAGGACCTGATCGGGATAGGCTCAAACCTGTCATTCAACCTGGTTATTTTTGCAGAATTGATCTGCGGACTCCTGGTTACCATCGGCCTGGCAACACGCCTGGCAGTTATTCCCATTTTTATTGCAATGGTAGTGGCCTATTTTATCGCTCTTAGTGAAGCCGCATTCAATGTAAAAGAACTTGCCCTGCTTTTCCTGGCCCTGTCTTTCGTTATTTTTATATTGGGCAGCGGAAAATATTCGGTAGACGGGATGATCCGTTCCAGGCAAACGCTATGATAAGATGTTCTGATAAAGTATACGGAAGCATCAAACAGACTTTCGCCTGTTGGGTGTTCTGCTTTTGTTCTGTTGGTTTTATTACTGCTCAGCGTCCCATTTCACGTAAGGTGATCGCTTTTTACACAGCCAAAAACGACGCTGCTCATATTTCGTTTGTTCATGAGGCCAACCATTGGTTTCCCGCAATGGCTGCGAAATATCATTTCACCTATGATTCCACGAACGATTGGGATAAACTCGACTCCGCTTTCCTTTCACACTACCAGCTTGTAATTTTTTTAGATACCAGGCCGGAGTCGCCCCACCAAAGAGCAGCCTTTAAACAATACATGGATAATGGCGGCGCCTGGATGGGGTTCCATTTCGCCGGGTTTGCTTTAACACCCTCGGCATATAACCAGGATTGGGACTGGTACCACAATGAATTTTTAGGAGCAGGTCAATATGCAGGCAATACCTGGCGGCCCACCCCGGCAGTGTTACGGGTGGAGGACCGTAAGCACCCTGTGACGATGGGTTTGCCGGAAACCTTTTCTACTTCTCCCAATGAATGGTACAGGTGGTCCAACGACCTGGGGAAAAATCCCGCAATCAAAATTCTTTTGTCAATTGACTCAACCAGTTTCCCGCTGGGTACTGGCCCCAAGCAACACGAGATCTGGCACAGCGGTTATTACCCCGTAGTATGGACCAACAGAAACTACCGGATGATCTATTTTAATATGGGTCACAACGACATGGATTATGACGGCCGGACCAACCGGCAGTTCTCATCCACCTTCGGCAATAAGATCCAGGATCAATTGATTGTTGACGCTTTGTTATGGCTGTGTACAGGAAAAATAAATTAACCTGTATTTCAGTGAGCAACGATTTCTAAAAAAAGGCATCAAAAACTATTACAGCATCTCCTGCCTGTAAACCATTGCCATTACTTTTTTTTACTTCCATGGCCGGGGTTAAAGTGTATTTGAAACGACCTGCCTGTATTTATTTTTCCGATAACAGCACCCGGCATCTTTCAACTGCCTGCTCAAAAGTATCTGTTATGTTGGCTTTACCGATTGCAAATAATAAACGGGCATCTTTTAATTCTTTCAACACCTGTGGGCTGTGCACTTCTGATAAGATCAATTTGGTTCCGCTGTGTTTTGCATCTTTATATACTTCTTCAATGGTCTTTATGCCCGTTGCATCAATAATAGGCACTTTCCGCATCCGGATAATCAGCATCTTTGGCGGCTTTTCAATAAACTTCATGGCATCTTTAAACTTATACGCGGCGCCAAAGAACAAGGGCCCATTAATCTCAAACACGCTTACATTTTTTGGAACGATAAGATCCGCGTCCTTTTCACTGCCGGTATCCTCCATATCTGTTGTTAACAGGCGCACACCGCTGAACTGCACCATATTCCGCATAAAAAGAAAAACAGCGAGAACCATGCCTATCTCAATAGCAATAGTAAGGTCTACCAGCACGGTCAGCAGGAAAGTCGTCAACAAAACAGCCGCATCACTGCGCGGGCCTTTTGTTACTGAAAGAAAATTTTTCCATTCGCTCATATGGTAAGCCACTACTACCAGGATACCGGCCAGGGTTGCCATAGGGATAAGGGCCGCCCATTTACCAATAAACACCATGATCAGTAATAAGGTTACCGCATGAACCATACCGGCAACGGGCGTGCGTCCCCCATTTTTTACATTGGTGGCCGTACGGGCTATTGCCCCGGTAGCCGGGATACCGCCAAAGAGAGAAGAAAAAATATTGGCCACTCCCTGGGCAACCAGTTCCATATTGGACCGGTGTTTGCCGCCGATCATTCCATCTGCAACTACGGCAGATAATAAAGATTCAATCCCTCCCAGCAAAGCGATGGTGAAAGCCGGTCGGATAAGGTTTTTGATCGTTGCCAGATCAAGCGCGGGTATTTCGGGAACAGGCAAGGAAGATGGAATGCTTCCGAATTTACTGCCAATGGTTTCCACCGGAAGATGTAATAATTGCATGGCGGCAGTAGTCGCCAAAATGGCTACCAGCGAACCGGGGATCTTATGCGTAACCCTTGGCCAGAGAAAAATAATGGCCACGGTAACCACCGCAAGGAGTATGGAATAGATATTTACAGACTGGAAATTTTGAAAATACATTTTCCATTTTTCTGTAAAATCGGCGGGGATCGTTCCCATCTGTAGTCCAAAGAAATCTTTTATCTGCGATGAAAAAATGATGAGTGCGATACCACTGGTAAATCCCACAATCAGGGGATGGGGAATAAATTTTATGACGGATCCCAGCCGGGCAAAACCCATCAGGATCAGGAGGATGCCCGCCATAAATGTGGCAACGATCAAACCGTTAATCCCATATAGCTGTACAATACCATACACGATCACGATAAAGGCGCCGGTTGGCCCGCCTATCTGCACCCGGCTACCTCCCAATGCCGAAACTATGAAGCCACCGATTACCGCGGTATATAATCCTTTTTCAGGCGACACGCCTGATGCGATGGCAAATGCAATGGCCAGGGGCAGGGCCACAATGCCCACGATAAGGCCAGCCATCAGGTCCCGGCCAAACTGTTGCCTGTTGTAGTTTTTTAGTGTATCAAATAATTTGGGCCGGAACATGAACAAAAGTACAGATATAAAACTGCCATCGTTATAACAATGATACCTGACACAGCCGGAATTCGATAACAGACGCTAACAGGCATCGGGGTTAATTTGTATCTTTCAAACCAATTGTCATATAGATATGTCAACTATTCCACAA
>JBKJPR010000463.1:0-2904 GCA_046594275.1 Sediminibacterium sp. | reverse complement strand
CCGCCGTGTTTTGTAATCAGGTCACGGCATAACATCAGCCCGAAACCGCTTCCTTTCTCATAAGAAGTACCCGTTGTATTGTAGTATACTTTCGCATTTACTTTTTCTATCGCTTCTTTGGTCATACCAATTCCGGTATCTTTCACAGTAAGGAACAGGGTATTATCCTCTCCAATCCGCGAATCCAGTTCTATCAGGCCATTTTCATTGGTAAACTTGATCGCATTGCTGATCAGATTACGGAAAACTATCCTGATCATTTCTTTTTCCACCACAATGGATATTGTTTTGTCGATATTATTGTTCAGGTGTATCTTCTTTTGCACCATGGGTACCCGGTGTTCCTCTTCCAGGCTTTTCATCAGTTGATACAGGCCCACTTTCACTTTATCATCGCCCATGCCGTTCATTTGTCCTTTTATCCAGAACAGGAGATTATCCAATAAAGAGGTGGTTCCAAGGTATTGGGTTTCCAGTTGTTGAAGCAATTGGTCCGCTTCATCAGGGGGCAACATTCCCTGGTTCACTAAATTCAATATCCCTTTTGTATTCACAAGGGGGGTGCGCAGGTCGTGGGAGATGATGGATAATAACTTGCTCTTCGTTTTGTTATCTTCTTCCAGCAACAGGTTCTGGTTAGATATCTCCTTGTTTAATTGATCAAGTGATGCAGAATTTTTCTCAATGATCGCATTCTTCTGTTTAAGCTCCTTACCAAAAAACCGCTGTCGCTGATAATTCACCAGGGCCAATACCGCCAATACGGCTACGATGATCAGGATAAAAGTACCTACGGTAATGATCAGTAACTGTTCTTTCTGAACACGCCGCGCACTGCTCACTTCTTTTTCCGCATTTATTTTCTGAATATCCTGGTTCTTGATCACATCAATGAAATTGAGGGCATATTCTTTCTCGTTCGCTATCTGTGTCTTTAATATTTTTACCAGTGAGTCCTGCCATTGTGCGGCTTTCTGTATATCCCCTTTTTTCCTGTACCCTTCAATCACTGTTGAGGCCGCATCTTTCAGCAGGTTATAGGCTGAAACAGCAGAGGCGGTTTGATAAGCTTCTTTTGCCCTGTCAATAGCAGCATCATGGCTGTTTTGTTTGAGATGAATAGATGAAAGCTGCAAAAGATTAAGTGCAGCACCGTAACGGTCATTCATCACCCGGTCTTTTGAAAGCGATCGCTGATAATAGGTTTCCGCAGCTCCGAAATTATTACGGCTCTCTTCCAGCAGGCCCAGGTTATAGTAAGCTTTCTTCTCCCCGTACATGTATTTAATGCGGGTGCAGATCGCGAGTGATTCTTCAAAATTCTTTTCGGCTTCCTCAAATTTTTGCATATCCAGGTTAGCGAGACCAATGCTGTTTTTAACATTGGCGATATCTTCCTGTTTGTTCAATATGGTGTATACCCGGAGGGACTCGTTGTACATCTGTATAGCCTCGCCCGATTTCCGGTCTGCCTGCAAGGCAAGGGCGATCTGATGGGTGGTAAAAGCAATATTGAAAGTGTCTTTCAGCGCTTTAAAAAGCTGTAATGATTTGTAATATGTAGACAGGGCCCTTGTATCATACCCGTTCTGGTGAAAGATACCTGCTTCATAGAGATAGCTGGTAGCCAACCCTTTTTGATAATTGGCCGTGGTTGCCAGGTTCTCGGCATTGAAGAGGTTATTCAATGCTTTGGCCACATCAAAACGTTTCTGGGTAAAGGCAAGTGCATTAAGGGAATCCACTTTCCGGATATCGTTATTCGATGTAGTATCGGCCCCTTTTACATTCGTAAAGAGAAGGTTTGAACATAGAACCAGCAGAAGAGCTGTGTATAAGCAGTTGGTTTTCGCCACGGGTTACTCCGAATGATAAAGAAAGTTAAAGAAATAATACCAAACCACCCCACCCTTCGCTAAGCCGCTGGGGCACCCCTCCTGCTGCGCAGGAGGGGAAACAATTACAAAGATATCCGTCATATCCTTTTCCCTTGAACCTTGTTCCCTGTTCCTTGTTCTTCTGTTCCTTGTTCCCTGTTCCTTGTTCCTTGTTCTTCTGTTCCCTGTTCCCTGTTCCCTGTTCCCTGTTCCTTGTTCCTTGTTCTTCTGTTCTATTCGATATTCACCAAAAAAGCCCTCCTGAAAGAGGGCTTTTATTATAAGCAAGCAATCGAAAAGAGACTAACCTTGAAGCACTTCCCTGGCAATCACTAATTTCTGTATTTCGGAAGTTCCTTCACCAATAGTACACAATTTTGCGTCACGATAGTACTTCTCAACCGGAAAATCTTTTGTGTAACCGTATCCGCCAAATATCTGAACGGCATCGGTTGCTGTTTTTACTGCTATTTCACTGGCATAATATTTAGCCATCGCGCCTTGTTTGGTTACTTTTTTGCCGCGTTGCTTAAGGTCGCAGCACTGCCATACCAGGAGTTCAGAAGCCATAATCTCTGTGGCCATATCAGCCAGTTTAAAGCTGATCCCCTGGAAATTAGAAATAGGTTGATCAAACTGGTGACGTTCCTGGGCATATTGCAGGGCAGCTTCATAGGCGCCCTTGGCAATGCCGATAGAAAGGGCCGCGATGGATATGCGGCCACCGTCGAGTATTTTTAAGGCCTGCCTGAAACCATCCCCTACTTCACCCAGCCGGTTGCTATCGGGTAGACTGCAGTTTTCGAATATCATTTCAGCGGTTTCACTGGCCCGCATTCCTAATTTGTTCTCTTTTTTACCTGCTGCAAAACCTGGTGTACCCCGCTCAACTACAAAGGCAGTGGCATTACTGCTGGTACGCGGCTCTCCCGTGCGGCATATCACAATGGCTACATCACCGCTCTTACCATGGGTGATCCAGTTTTTAGTTCCATTCAGTATCCAGTTATCACCTTCTTTAACAGCG
>JBKJPR010000416.1:0-5012 GCA_046594275.1 Sediminibacterium sp. | reverse complement strand
TCATACACCGTTTCATCAAAAGAGGTATATGCATTCAGGTCGGCGCCAAAGTTCACACCGCTTTTCTCTAAAAAATTGACCAGTTCATTCTTTTTAAAATGTTCCGTTCCGTTGAAGGACATATGTTCTACGAAATGCGCTAATCCTACCTGTTTATCGGTCTCGAGTATAGAACCCGCATTCACCACCAACCTTAATTCGGCACGGTTCTTTGGTTCCTGGTTTTTGCGGATATAGTAGGTGAATCCATTACTAAGTTTACCAATCCTGACATTGGGGTCGATGGGTAAGACTTTCTCATTTTTCTGGGCGGAGAGTTGTAGGCTAGTAATGATGAAAAGCAGGATGGCGTATAACCGGGTCATATGTAACATTTACGGTACGAATGTAAGGTAATTTGACCCCTCCGCCCTTTGGGCACCTCCCCTGGGAGGGGAGGGATATAAATAGGAGTGGCGAGTATTAATACTTAGTATTAATCTATCTCCATACACAGAAGGGGTCAGTACTTTTATTTTTGTATGGTTTATCAAAATGACCGCATCAATAATCTAAAAAGACTGGAGGCTAACAGGAAAAAGCTTCGCAATAATGCTACATCGGCGGAGGAAATGTTGTGGATCTTTCTGAAAAAAAGAAGATTGTCAGGCAGAAAATTCAGAAGGCAGTTCAGTGTACAGAATTACATTCTTGATTTTTATTGTTTTGATGAAAAGCTGGCCATTGAACTGGATGGCCAGCACCACTATACCAAAGAGGGCAAAATACTGGATGCGGTGAGAGATGCGTTTTTGCGGGAACAGGGAATAAGGGTCCTGCGGTTTGAGAATAAAAGGGTATTTGAGAATTTCAAAGAGGTGTTGGAGGAGATTGAGAAGTCGTTTTTACCCCTCCGTCCTTCGGACACCTCCCCTGAGAGGGGAGGAAAGCAGAATTTTCTCCCCCTCCCAGGGGGAGATGTCACGGAGTGACAGAGGGGGTATTAAATCCTAAATTCCTTATTAGTTCCTCAGGCAACTTCGGCAGCTTTTTCCTTTCAATCAGATAAGTTGATAACCCCGACAGATCCCTGTATACATAATGTTTAGTCAGGGCCCCTTCCAGGTAACCAGCGCCGGATGTATTGCCCGTACCTACCCGCATCCCAATCATTCGGCGAACCATGATGAGGTGTTTGTGCCGCCAGTTACTCATCAGGTGGTCTATTTCAATAAGGGAATCTAATATCTGGTAAGAAGTCTGGAACACCGGGAAATCGCGATATAACATAATGAACAAAGCCGCCCTTAATGCAGCAGGAGAGAAATTGCTTCTTAAACCTTCCAGTTGCTCAGGGGTATAGCCGACGGGAGGCTGTTCGAAAAATACATAATCAAAATCGGGCAACTTATTCTTTTCTCTTTCGGTTAGTCCTGTTTGGTAAATATGCCGGTAATCATCCCAGAAAGGATGATTTGTAACTGATGCAGGTGCTGTAGGTTGATAATTCTTCCAGTAATCTGGGGTAAAAAATGGCATCCGTTCCAGCCAGTCGTTCACCAATTGCAACAGGTTTTTCTTTTCTTCTGAATCTGTTATGTTTTGGTAGTCGCTTTGGTTAAACCCACCTTCATTCATACGTTTATAGTAATCTTTCTGGTGGCGCTTATCTATCTGTAATCCCAGCCTGGCTTCCAGTAAGCGGAACTGCATGCTCTGGAAACCGGAAGAGGGTGTGAGTAAATTACGGAACTCTAAAAAATCAAGAGGCGTCATCGTATCCAGGATATGCACTTGCTGGTTTAGCAATTGCATAATACTGATTACCCGGTGTAAACGGTGGCGGACAAGGTTCAGGTCCTCAGAATTATCGTTTATTTTTTCCTGGGCAAATACTTCCATCGCATAATCCAGCTCGAAAAGGATCTGTTTGAACCAGAGTTCATACGCCTGGTGGATGATGATAAACAGCATTTCATCATGCGCCGGCTCATTGCCTTTTTCAAAACTTACAGGATGCTGTGCGTCCAGTATCTTATCCAGTTGCAGGTAACCTCCATAGTACATAGGTTGCTTTTCCATAAGGTATGGTTAGAGGTACAAAGAAAAGGTTTGTTTGCGTCATCGCGAATAATGAAGCGAAGGGTGTCTTTGACTATCGTGAATGCCGCTGATCAATCTGCTGGCGCAACCTAAACACAGATTGCTTCCTTCCTCGGAAAGACGATTGTGTTTGTTTTACACATTTCTTCCTAATTTTAAGAATTAAACCGATTGCTATGCATAATAAATCTTGCCTCATCATTCTATTGTTCTTGTTCGCATTTGCTTCCTGTAAGAGTGGGAACGATACTTCTGTAGTAAATGATACTGCCAAAACTGATGATCATCCATCCTGGATTATACAGGGAAATATTTATGAAGTCAATGTTCGGCAATACACTCCGGAAGGCACATTCAGCGCGTTTGCCAAACACCTCGACAGGTTAAAAGAAATGGGCGTGCAAACACTTTGGTTTATGCCCATCCATCCCATCAGTAAAACAGAAAGGAAAGGATCGTTGGGAAGTTATTACGCGATAGCTGATTATACGGCAATCAATCCCGAGTTTGGAAATATGGATGACTGGAAAACACTGGTAAAACAGGCGCATGAGAAAGGTTTGAAAGTGATTATTGACTGGGTGCCCAATCATACCGGCGCCGATCATTACTGGCTGGAAAAACATCCCGGGTTTTATGTAAGGGACAGTTCGGGAAAAGCGGTATCACAGTTCGACTGGACAGATACACGGAAACTCAATTTTCAGAACGCTGAACTGCGCGATACCATGATCAGCCAGATGAAATTCTGGGTTACTGAAACCGGTATTGATGGTTTCCGGTGCGATTATGCGGTGGGGCCATCGCGTTCTTTCTGGACTGATTGTATCAAAGAGCTAAAATCAACTAAAAATTTGTTTATGCTGGCGGAAGCAGATAGCGCCTGGCTGCATGAAGTGGGGTTTGATGCGACTTATGCCTGGCCCGAATTTAATATGATGAAATTGATCGCGGCCGGGAAAAGAAATGCTACTGCAATGGATAGTGTGATTGGCAGGACAGATACCGGCCTCCAGAAAAATGCGATAAGGCTGTTCTTTACAAGCAATCATGATGAGAATAGCTGGAACAAAGCTGATTTTGAAACCATGCCCGGTAACTCCCACGCGCCCTTCGCTGTACTCACCCAAACCATGAAGCGCGGAATACCATTGGTGTATAGCGGCCAGGAAGAGCCGGTACTCAGATCCATTAAATTTTTTGATAAGGATACGATAACATTTGCCAAGTATGGCCGAGGGGAATTTTATAAAAAATTACTCAATTTACGGAAATCAAATATGGCTTTGAGCGCCAATGCTGGGTTTACAAGGCTTGTAACCAAAATGGATGATAAGGTATATGCCTATGCCAGGGAAATGAGTGGTAAAAAAGTAGTGGTCATACTTAACCTCAGCGATGTTGCGCAATCATTCACCATCGATAATGCCCTGATCCAGGGAAATGCCACAGAAATATTTTCCGGTACAAAAGAAACAATAGGAGCGGGGAAAACAATCAGTATGGTTCCCTGGGGATATTTGGTATATAGCTATTAATAAAAAAAAATATAACCGCAGAAATTCTTAATACAATATCTCTGCGGAAAAAATCATTAATGCGATCACTTATCTGTATAGAACCCGGACAGTTTGCTTACAAAGAGATCGATGCACCTGTTCTCTCTGAAGGGCATACGTTACTAAAAATCCGGCGCATAGGTATATGCGGAACGGACCTGCATGCTTTTGAAGGTACACAGCCTT
The DNA here is from genome assembly GCA_046594275.1 of Sediminibacterium sp. Lineage (GTDB taxonomy): Bacteria > Bacteroidota > Bacteroidia > Chitinophagales > Chitinophagaceae > Sediminibacterium. Next base: position 1,185 of record JBKJPR010000416.1, on the reverse strand, counting down.
TCTTTACCTATCCCCGCATATTGGGCCACGAATTAGCAGCAGACATTGTAGAAACCGATGCACAGGGTTTTGTAAAAGGCGAGGCCGTTACCATCATGCCTTATTTGTATTGTAGTGATTGCATCGCCTGCAGGGCAGGCAAGACTAATTGCTGTACAAAGCTAAAAGTTTGTGGCGTACATATTAACGGTGGTATGGTAGAATTTTTGTCAGTGCCTTCCTATGCGTTGGTGCATGGAAGGGGATTGAGTTATGATGAACTTGCATTGATAGAACCCTTAGCCATTGGAGCCCATGGAATTAGCAGGGCAGGGGTGCAAAAAAATGAATTTGTTTTGGTGATCGGTGCGGGCCCTATCGGGCTGGGTACTATGGAATTTGCACGTATTGCCGGCACCCGGGTGATAGCAATGGATATTAATGAGAACCGGCTTGCCTTCTGCAGGGAAAAATTAAAAGTAGATTTAACCCTGAATCCTCTGAAGGAGGATGTAACTGGAAAATTACAACAAATCACGAACGACAATATGCCCACCGTAATCGTTGATGCCACGGGAAATTTACAAGCCATCAATACGGCATTTCAATATATGGCACATGGTGGCAGATACGTGTTAGTTGGGTTACAGAAAGGCGATATCTCTTTCAGTCATCCTGAATTTCATAAAAGAGAAGCTACGCTTATGAGCAGCCGTAACGCAACACGAGCGGATTTTGAACACGTGATCAATAGTATAAAAAAAGGGTTTGTGGATCCAGCGAATTATATCACCCACCGGGTATCCTTTGACCAGGTCAAAGATGTATTTCCCCGCTGGCTTGCACCGGAATATCATGTAATCAAAGCTATGGTTGAACTTTGAGGCTATTTCAAGTAAGATGCAGGGATGGTTCTCCACAGGTCATGCGCGAGATGGCCAACCAGTAATTCATACACCAGGTAGATAGGCCAGAAAATATAATGTAAGATCAGCAGCAGAATGGAATGATTGTAGTGCCAGCTTATCATTACTGCATAGATACCCAGCAGGAAATAAAGGAGGCCGGATCTGTTTTTATTCATAATAGGCTGATTTGGTAGTAAAGTTATGGATTTTGCCACTCTTATCCGCTGGTTTTTGTTTGGGTACGTAGAGCAAAAAGCTGATACCCTGGCGGGTACTTCACTGATACTGATTTTTGGAA
>JBKJPR010000357.1:0-3194 GCA_046594275.1 Sediminibacterium sp. | reverse complement strand
AGGATTGAAAGATTTTATACTGGTTGGCGATGAGATAAAAAAGGGATATAGAGCGCTGCGATGTATTGTGATTGGCAAATAGTCAAATATCAAACAGCCGCCATGAAAACAGAACCCCGAAGTGAGTGACACAACAGGCGTTGCCACCCGTACAAAAGCATGGAAACTAATAAGAAAACCTTATAACAATAACCCCCTCAGAAACAAATACGCAAAACTGAAATAAATGACCAGCCCCGTAACATCCACCAGCGTGGCTACAAATGGGGCAGAGGATACCGCCGGATCGGCCCCGAGTTTTTTGAGAATGATGGGTAACATGGAACCTGATAAAGTACCCCATAATACCACACCCAATAAGGCAAACCCAACGGTAAACGCAACCATCATCCAATGCGGCCCGTATAACTGTGGGGCAATAGACTGCCACACTGCAACCCTTATAAACCCGATAATACCCAGTACGGTACCTAGTAATAAGCCACTCAGTATTTCCCTGCGCAGTACCCGCCACCAGTCGGCAATCGTGATTTCTCCAACCGCCATCGCCTGTATGATCAGTGTTGATGCCTGTGACCCACTGTTGCCGCCACTGGAAATAATAAGCGGTATAAATAAAACGAGAACCAGCGCCTTGGCAATCTCATCTTCAAAATATCCCATGGCTGTGGCTGTTAGCATTTCGCCTAAAAACAGTATCACCAGCCAGCCAATGCGTTTACGGAATAATTTGAGCAGGGGAATATCTAAGTAAGGCTCATTCAATGCTTCGGTACCGCCCATCTTCTGCATGTCTTCACTGAACTCTTCATTGGCCACCCATAACATATCATCAATGGTTACAATGCCCAATAAAAGATTGTTATCATCCACTACCGGCAGGGCCACCCGGTTATTCATTTTAAATACCTGGCTCGCATGTTCCTGGTCATCGTGTACATTCAGCGACACGATACGGCCATCAATGATCTCATCCACCCTCTTATCGGGCAATGCCAGTATCACATCGCGTATACGTATATCATCGATCAGTTCCCCATTCTCATCAATCACATAGATCACATCAATGGTTTCGCTGTTCCGGGCATGTTTGCGTATGGTTTCAAATACTTCGCTTACGGTATTAAAAAGGTACACGTACACATAATCCGGTGTCATTAAACGGCCCACACTGTCTTCCGGGTAACCCAGCAGCGACAGCGTGATCTTTCGCTCTTCTGGATCGAGCAATTTGATCAGGTCGCGGATAACGGCTTTCGGTAGTTCTTCCAGGAAGTCTGTGCGGTCATCGGCCTGTAATTCATTCAGTAATTCGGCGGTTTTTGCAGGCGGCAATTCTTTAACGATATCCTTCTGCTGGGCAATGTCTAATATTTTGAATACACTGGCGGCCCGGTGTATGGCCATATTGGCAATGATCTGGGCCTCGTATTCCGGGTATTCATTAATCAGGTCGGCCACATCACTGATATTCTGGTCGTCCAGAAACTCACGGATCTCCAGCTTATCTTCTTTGGCTATCAATTGCTCAAATTGCTCAAAAATACCAGGTTGTTCCAGTTCGAGTGACATGGAGGCAATTTAATTAGTAATTAGTAATTAATAATTAATAATTACTAAAGCTTATCTCATTCCTGCCCCCTTCCTTGTTCCTTGTTCATCTGTTCCTTGTTCATCTGTTCATATTCTCCCTACCTTCGCGGCAATTAAGTATTATGATATTACCCATATTAGTAGTGGCCCCTTCGGATCAACGTGGCAGAGGCATATTTGCATCAGAAAAGATACCCGCGGATACTGTTATTGAAATATCACCCGTACTGGTATTGAGCGCTAAAGAAAGAAAGCAGGTGGAAAAAACCCGTCTATTCGATTATATCTTTGAATGGGGCAAGAAACGTAAGAAAGGCTGTATTGCTTTAGGGTACCTGTCTGTTTATAATCATGCCTATACTGCCAACTGTGAGTATGAGATGGATTATGAGACTGAAACCATGCGCATCACAACGGTCAGGGCCATAGAAAAAGGGGAGGAACTGTTCGTTAATTACAATGCCAAAGCAGATGACAGTACACCGATCTGGTTTGATGCGAAGTAAATATACATGCTGCTTTAATCCTGATTTAATGATAAGTTTGGTAACGTAAATGCCTGACCATGCTTCGTTCTTCCTTACTACTTATAATTCTGTTAGTTTGTTTTGTTGTTACCGCGCAATCGGTTACCATCCCCGCCAATACGGGTTATGCCGTTCCTGCGGAAACATCTGAGTCCACCCTGTTCTCAGAAAACAATGGATTGGAGCATTGGGGTGATGCCAAAAAAAAGATCAGTTATTTTTTTTATGTACGCAAGCCGGGGGAACTCGCTGTTAGTCTCAGTACAAAAAATACACAGGCGGGCAGTACAGTTTCCGTTTCTGTTGCAGGCAAAGAATTCCTGGTAACGGTTCCTGTTTCCAAAACATTTAAAACCATCAAAGCAGGTACCGTAACTATAAAGGACAGTGGTTTTTATACGCTTACGCTTTCCGCTGTAAAAAAAGCCGGTACCACGATTGCAGCAATTCAATCGATCCAGTTATCGGGGGTAGCGGCCACAGATATGCATTTCAATCCAAAATCACGGAGGAATGCGCCATCTGTGCATCTGCGGTACCCATTGGCAGATTCCATAAAAGCGATAGCATTCTATAATGAGATTACTGTACCGGCTGGCTTTGATCATGTGCACAGTTATTATATGGCCTGTGGGTTTGCCCGCGGTTACTTCGGAATACAGGTAAACGGACCCGCTGAACGGCGCGTGATCTTTTCTGTATGGGATGCGGGTAAGGAAGCGGTTGACAGGAACAAAGTACCCGATTCAAACCAAGTTCAGTTACTGGCCAAAGGGGAAGGGGTTGTTGCTGCTGATTTTGGCAATGAAGGAACCGGCGGGCATAGTCATTGGGTGTACCCTTGGAAAACGGACCAAACATACAAAATGATGGTTACTGCCTTAGCCGACAGTGCCACGCAGACAACTATCTATACCGGTTATTTCTTTTTGCCTGAACAGCAGAAATGGAAACTGATTGCCAGTTTCAAAGCGCCGAAAGACGGGCAAACGCTTCGCGAACTGTATTCTTTTAATGAGAATTTTGCAGGTGTGAATGGCCAACTGCAGCGCAAAGCTTTTTTCGGCAACCAAT
>JBKJPR010000328.1:0-7791 GCA_046594275.1 Sediminibacterium sp. | reverse complement strand
GTTATCTGCCAACCGGTTAGGGATTTCTCTTCTTTCGTTCTTCACTCATCGAAATGACATTTAAAACTGAAAGAAAATCTCCGTGGCCCCATACCCAAACCGTGGATCATATTGGTTGATGAAGGTTTTTACTTCGCGTTTTGTTTTTAAAATATCATGGATCTCATCGCGCAGTTTGCCTGAACCTACGCCATGTATCACTATAAGGAATGGTTGCCGGTGCGCCACAGCAAGATCATACCATTTTTCAAACTCATGCAACTGCACAGTAAGTATTTCAAAATTACTCATGTGCTTCCAGTTGTCTGACAGCTTTTCCATATGAAGGTCAACTACGGAACGGGCAGGTTCTAAATGCTGCCGGGCTTTGGAAGCTTCATATATTTTGTATCCTTTAGCAGCTAAAGGGCTCAACTCAAAAAAAGATTCATCTGTTTTATCCGGGTAAGTGGTGAACAACTGGTATGAAATAGTGGGCTCATTGTTTTCCTTCATCTCCTCTATCTTTTGAAATACCTGTTTGGGCTTCAGTTTGAGAGAGGTTTCAAAATGTGGCGCTTTCTTTTTATCGGGCGCCTGCAAAGAAAAATCAAATGCAAACGAAGGACTATCATTCACAGATGCGAAGGGAATATCATGCAGGTAAAAATCATGAAAAGGCGCTATCCCGTTGGTAAGTTCAAAATCTGTTTTCCCAAAAAATTGCTGGGTATACACAAACCTGTAAGGGATATCCGTTTTATTGACGAGGTGAATTTTTAACAGGTCCACTACTTCATCATTGAAATCATCCAGTTCAAACTTAGGTACAAATGAGAGCCATACGCCATCGGACACTTTAATCTCATTGGGTTTTGGCTTTTCTTTGGGTAACTGGTCAATATAAAGTTTGGGCTCCGGTTTTTTTTCGGGAACCATTTTTTTCTTTGTGAATCGCAGAAAATAAGGAAAGTCTATCTGGTCCATATAAGCCGGGAACTTCACACCGCGCACTTCTATCATTACCATCTCGTCGTTTATGATCTCTACTACTTTTCCTTCTTCACTACTGAGTAATACAATAATATCATCACCTACCTGGTACTTCATTTTTTATAGCACTTTATTATACCGCAAATTTAAGACAGATGTTCCGGGTGCGGAATATTTTTTACCGCGGAGGCGCAGAGAAAATCCCTCTGCGTCTCAGCGCCTCCGCGGTTATGAAAAAAAACACGATTATCCGGTTGCCAACTTGCTCTTCTTTCTGCCGTACAGGAAATAAATAGTAAGCCCAAGCCCCATCCAGGCAAAGAACCACAGCCAACTGATGGCGGGTATTTCAATCATTAGGTACAGGCAGCTCAAGGCGCCCACCACGGGTATGACAGAATAACTGCCGATAAAACTTTTGACGGCTGTTACAATCGCAATAAGCATGAAAACAAGGAATAATATTTCCTGGTAACCCTCAGATGAAAAATTAGTAAATACTCCTGCAATACGATTGCGGAACAGTATGGTAACGATGAGTACCAAGGCAGGTATAAAGTATTTGCCATTGATATAGGGAAGCTGAAAAGCGCTGCCACCTTTTACCCTGGCTATTTTAGGTAATACCAAAACCCCAAAACAGACCAGCACAAACGCAAACAGCGTTCCGATACTGGTAAGATCTGTTACCGTACTGCTCGATACAAATAAAGCGGGTATTCCAACCATAAAGCCTGTAACTATCGTTGCAAAAGAAGGTGTATGAAATTTAGGATGCACTCTTGCGAAACGCTTTGGTAATAAACCATCGCGACTCATGCTCATCCAAATTCGCGGTTGGCCTAACTGGAATACCAGTAATACACTTGTGGTAGCTACCACAGCGCTTACTGAGACCAGATATCCGATTTTGTCTAGCCCTATTTTTTCAAATACATACGCTAAAGGGTCATTCACTTTCAGTTCACTGTAATTCACCATGCCTGTTAATACCAGGGCAATTAAAATATATAATACCGTACAGATCAATAACGAATAGATCATACCCCGAGGCAGATCACGCTGCGGGTTCTTGCATTCTTCTGCTGTGGTGGAAATGGCATCAAATCCAATATAGGCATAGAATACAGCAGACACCCCTGCCAATACTCCGCCAAAACCATTGGGCAAGAAGGGATCCCAGTTAGTAGTATCTACGTAAAAAAATCCAATGATGATCACGAAAATGATCACGATGATTTTGAAAACCACCATAAAATTGGTACTCTTCTTGCTTTCTTTGATCCCTATATATGCCAGAACGGTAATGAGAAATACAATGATCAGCGCCGGGAGGTTGATGATACATTTCCAGCCCGCTATTACTGGCGCATGCAGGATCGCATCATATCCTCTCCTTGCATTCTTCGAAAGCGTTTCAAGTGTCTGTCCGCCTGCCAGTTCTTTTATCGCTTCATCATAACCCGCCTGGGCGTTAGATGTATTTGTGGCCAGCCAACCGGGTAAGCCTATATGAAATCCTTCCAGCAGGTTATTGAAATAGCCACTCCAACTGATTGCCACCACAATATTGCCGATCGCATATTCCAGTATCAATGCCCAGCCGATGATCCATGCCACCAGTTCTCCAAACGAAACATAGGCATAGGTATACGCACTTCCGGCAATAGGCACCCGGCTGGCAAACTCCGCATAACATAAGGCGCTGAAACCGCAAGTAACCGCTGTAATCATGAACAGGAACACAATACCGGGCCCTCCGTTGAAGGCTGCGGTACCAATGGTTGAAAAGATACCCGCGCCTATTACCGCAGCAATACCCATAAAGGTAAGATCCCGTACACCCAGTACTCTCCGTAACCCGGAACTACCATGGCCATCATCGAGACCGGCTTTGGCATCCGCTACAATTTTGTCGATTGATTTTTTCCTGAACAGTGAAGACATGTGGAATGGTTTTATCGTTAAGGTTTAAAGCTAAGAGAAAATAGCTTAGTCTCAATAATCCCGTTGTATAAGGAACTCAGCCAATTCCTGTAAAGACTTTTTTCTTGTTGATAAGACTGCAATATCATCCAGGTGTTTCAAAGCAGTCTGCAGGTATTTTTCTTTCAGCGCCTTTGCCCATTCATCTACATTACAGTCTTTGAAAATGGAGATAACTTTTTGTACTTTGTCTTCAGAATTCTGTTTCATTAATTCCTGTAGTGTTTTTTTCTGATCACTATCGGCTACTTCCAGTGCATGCAGCAATAAAAAAGTTTTTTTATTCTGGCGGATATCTCCTCCCACTTCTTTACCAAACTTTTCGGGGTCACCAAATGCATCCAGGTAATCATCCTGCACCTGGAAAGCAATGCCCAGGTTCTTACCGAATTCGTAGATATGCCTGCAATTTCCTTCGCTGGCCCCCCCAAGTATCGCGCCCATTTCAAGGCTCGCTGCCAGTAATACAGAGGTCTTTAAACTGATCATTTCAATATAGGCATCCAGTGATACATCGGGTAAATTTTCAAAATCAATATCCAGTTGCTGCCCTTCGCACACTTCTTTCGCTGTCTGGTTAAATAACCTGAGAATACGGTGCAGGTATTGTGCATTTATTTTATTGAGGTATTCATAGGCCTGGATCATCATCACATCACCGGTAAGCAAAGCGGTATTGGCCCCGTATTTCATGTGTACCGTTTCCATTCCTCTCCGCAATGGCGCCTGGTCCATAATATCATCATGTATCAGGGTAAAATTGTGGAAGAGTTCGATCGCGGTAGCTAACTGGTACGTATCAGGATGAATTTTATCAAATAATTCATTACCCATCAGGCACATGACAGGACGGATGCGTTTGCCGCCCCATGACAAAAAATATTCAGCAGGTTCGTATAAACTGTTCGGTTTTTCCGGGAAATGACGTACTGTAAAACGCTCAGCAAAATCGGTTACCAGTTCTTTAAATGTATGCATGGTACAAACCTAATTATAAAAGCAAAAGCATCCGCAAAGAAATCTTAACTATTCTTTCAGTTATAAAATCTTTAGTTGGCATGATTTCGGCTGTTGAGCAATATCCAAAACCACTATTATGAAACAACTATCGGCTTGCTTATTACTGGTGATGATCTCTATGTCATTCGCCCACGCTCAAATGAACGAAGGTTCTGATTACAAAACCGCTCTGGGTGTGAAAGTATATCCCGGCGCTGTAAGTATCAAACATTTTATAGCCCATAACCGGGCAGTAGAAGGGCTGGGTTATATTTCTGCTGATGGTTTCCGCTTAACAGGTCTCTATGAACTCCACAATGATATTAGCAGTGTAGCAGGATTGAAATGGTATGTAGGGGGTGGTGGCCATGTAGGAATCTGGAGCGATATCTGGAAAAACAAGTATCCCACCCGCAATGGCGGACTGGCCATTGGCGTGGATGGGGTGCTGGGTATTGACTATAAAATCAGCGGGGTGCCTTTAAACCTGAGTTTCGACTGGCAGCCTTCTTTCAACCTTATCGGCTATAATTATTTTGAAGGCGGCTGGGGCGGAATAGGGATTCGGTATACTTTTTAATTACGAAGGAACTGTTTAGAAATACAAATTAGCTAATGGTGAGTAGTGAGTGGTCAGTGGTGAGTAAAGACTTTCTTACTGACTACTCACCACTGACCATTCACCACTCACTAATCTTTCAGTGAAAACAGGCTATCCACAAACTCATGCTTATCAAAGATGATCAGGTCATCAATTTTTTCTCCAACGCCAATGTATTTCACGGGAATTTTGAATTGATTGGCTATCGCCAGCACTATGCCCCCTTTGGCGGTGCCGTCTAACTTAGTGATACTGATAGCCGATACTTCAGTGGTGGCAATGAACTGTTTTGCCTGCTCCAGCGCATTCTGACCGGTTGAGCCATCCAACACGAGCATCACTTCATGTGGTGCATCGGACACTACTTTCTGGATGGCACGTTTTATTTTACCGAGTTCGTCCATTAAATGCGCTTTGTTGTGTAAGCGGCCAGCCGTATCAATGATCACTACATCTGCATTCTTAGCTACCGCACTGGCAACGCTGTCATAAGCTACTGCACTGGGATCTGATCCCATGGCCTGTTTTACAATAGGTACGCCTACCCTTTCGCTCCAGATGGTCAGTTGATCCACTGCTGCCGCGCGAAAAGTATCACCGGCGCCAAGTATAACGCTGTTTCCCGCTTTTTTATAATTGTGTGCGAGTTTACCGATAGTAGTTGTCTTGCCTACACCATTCACCCCTACTACCAGTATCACGTATGGTTTTTTACCTTCGGGAATAGTAAAATTTTTATATGAATTTTCCGCCGCATCTACCAGCATTGCTTCGATCTCTTCCTGTAGTATCTTATTCAGTTCATCGGTGCTCACGTATTTATCTTCCTTCACCCTTTTCTCAATCTGCTCAATGATTTTAATAGTGGTCTCAATACCCACATCGGCGCCTACCAACGCTTCTTCCAGGTTATCCAGCACTTCTTCATCTACGGTAGTTTTACCGGCAATGGCTTTGGTGATCCTGGCCATAAATCCTTCCTTGGTCTTCTGTAAACCCTGGTCCAGGCTTTGCTTTTCCTGTTGCCCGAATAATTTTCCTAAAAAACTCATAGCTAATTACTATTTAAAATAAACAGTCAACAAATCTTTCTATTCTATTTGTGAGGCTTGTGAAACACATGTCCGGCAGCATTAAATAAAAAAAGCCTTCCTGTAAGTTGAGGAAAGCTTTTTAATATCGTATTAATGCAACCAATTATTTCTCTGACAGGAAATCTTTGATTTTATCCTTGTGCACGATCGCTTCTTTGAAAGTGTATGCACCAGATTTAGGGCTGCGTACAGCCTTGATCACTTTTGTCCAGTTCTTTGCCTCTGATGCTGCTTTCTGGTCCTTGGTCTTGATCGCCGTTTTAGCTGCTTTTGCCATGATTATTTGATTTCTTTATGAACAGTTACTTTTTTCAAAATGGGATTATACTTCTTTAATTCCACACGCTCAGGTGTGTTCTTTTTGTTCTTGGTAGTGATATAACGGCTTGTACCGGCCTGACCACTGGTCTTATGCTCTGTACATTCCAAAATCACCTGAACCCTGTTACCTTTCCTTGCCATTGTTTAATGTTTTCTTTGTTATTAGTTAGATCTTAGATCCTTCTGCTCTCATTCCTTTGATCACAGAGGCCAAACCGTTTTTGTTGATCGTTCTTAATGCATCCGTAGATACTTTGATGGTTACCCAACGGTCTTCTTCAGCAAAAAAGAAACGCTTTTTCTGCAAATTTGGTAAGAAACGACGCTTGGTCTTGATGTTTGAGTGAGAAACACTGTTTCCAACAATGGGCTTTTTACCTGTAACCTGACATACTCTTGCCATGACTCTTAATTTTTCGTCCCGATTTTTTCGGGAGGCAAAGGTAGGGAAATGCACTAAAATACCAATGAGAAAATCGGCTTTTTTTAAGTTTTTCTCAACAAAACGGGTGCAAATCCATTTGGAAATTCCCCATAATCATTGTTATCCACATTTTTGATCAGGAAACCAAAGTTACCGGTAACCAGAAACAGGTAACCGGTAATTGGTTATTACATCCTGATAATATCCCCAAAAAAGATGGCGTTCAGGAACAATTTGGAGGTTCCCAGCCAGAAAGCCCTGAAATTCAGGTTATCCACCATGGAAATGACCTTGCCCCTGCCCAGGTTATCGATGTTGACAACGGCTGAATTTTTTACCAGGTTCTTATAACCGCGGTAAAGATACCCGCTCTGTAGTGGATTATCGGTATACATCACCGGTGAATCATACGCCTCATTATTCTGATCCATGAACAGGATATTCGACTTAAAAATGCTTACTGAAGCATCTTTATAGCCATAACAAAGTGGATGCGTCAGGTCTAATTTTGCCTCGAAAAGGGAACCGGCCATTTCTTTGGCCCTTGTTTCATCGGAACGCAGGTAATAGGGTAATTGCAGGGTACTGTCTTTTTTATCCTCAGTTGACCTGAAAATAACCTTGGTAAATCCATTGGTTGCAAGGTATTTAGTGGCATCTTCCGTGGCAATCAGGGTACCCCCGCCACTGACCCAGGCCCTTAATTTTTCCTGGGCCACTTTATCCAGTCCGGAATAGCTGCCAGATGAGCTGCCAGATGGCATAATGATCACATTGTATTTGGCTGGGTTAATGGCATTGAAACGGTCTACATCCACTATACTAACGGGGATATTAAAACGTATATCTAATAAATGCCATATCTCTCCAACATCTGTTGCACTTGTACCAGTTCCGCCGAACATCATCACTTTAGGGATCTTTACATTGTTCATACTGGCTGAACCCAGGTCAACGCCACCGGTAGACATCCCAGTTGACAGGCCGAAAACTTCCACACCTGTATTTCCAGCACTCTCATCAATCAATTTCGCCAACGCATCCCCTTTGGTCTTTTGCATACTTACCGGGATAATGATCGATCCATAGTCAAAACTTTCTTCTTTGCCATTGACAGGTATTTTAAATTTCTGTGTGGCCACTTTAGTCATTACACCTTTTGATTGCAGGCGGTATAAAAGTTTGGGTGCATTGTATTCGTTCCACCGGAATACATAGGCATACGCATTGGTTACATGATGTGTATTGAGTATTGGCGTAGAAACTGCAGTTATTTTATCACCAGCAGAAACAGCAGTTCTAACCTCCGCATACGGCAAGCCGAAAGCAAGCGGCATGGTCCAGGCAGTTACATCATAAAACAAACTGTCTTTATAATCGAATGTTCTTTCAAA
>JBKJPR010000290.1:0-10229 GCA_046594275.1 Sediminibacterium sp. | reverse complement strand
CGGGATTAGGCGGATGTCTATTATGGATGCTATCAGCATAGTTAAGAATGGCGGTACAGCAGCTACTGACTATTTACGCCGTAGTGTAGGCGACACATTACGTGGCGCGGTAAGGCCCGTTATGCGCACCGCCTTAAATGCTTACAATATTGAGCAGCAATGGGATAAATTGATTGGGCCTGTTAAGGTACTGTTAGGCAACAGGGCGGGTCTTAACCTGAACCTGGATAATGTTTTAGCGGTTATGATTACCAACGAGATGTTCAGTAAAATTGAACAACAGGAGATCGCCATACGTACCAATGCGCAGGCAAGAACAACATCCAGTTTACAAAGAGTTTTCGGAAGAGACTGGAGTTCCATGCCTGCTAACCGAGGGTATTAAAGGATAAAGAAATTTATAACGCCGCAGGTCGCAGAATGTACATACATTAATCTGCTGATCTGCGGCGTTAATTATACATCAGAAAGCTGAATTACTGTCAGCGTAGGTAGTATTATTAAATTCAATACGGAAACCGCTGCCCTGGTTAATTAGTTTCCCTCCCCAGTTTTTATTCTTGAACATGCCACTAAGCCATTCGATAGTATGGGTATCTTTATGGAAAATGTAGGATCCATTTTCGTAGTTATCCTCATCGGTACTGAATGCGAGTTTACACTTTCCATTTTTTAATAAAATAAGGTGCCCCAGATACACAGTGGGTATGCCTGAAAAGAGATCGTATTTACCAAGGTAAAGCCCATTATCTGGCACAACGCTCATCAACGACGGGTTTTCGCTGTTTATTGACGTTATTAACCGGATGTTATTTTTACTTACCTGTATATTAGTTTTAGTCCGGCCACTTTGATCTTTTGCTGCAGTTTTTAATTCATATATATTGGTCTTACCTGCAACCTGACCTACTACCGTCATTTCTTTCCATGTATTGCCTGTGAAGACTTGCACTTTATCACCTGCTTTATGGGTTTGTGAAAAGCCTGACTGCACAGCCACCAGGAAGGCAATGCAACAAACCAGGGATGTACCATTTTGCATATTCATGAGTTTATAAATTATAACTATTGTAGTGAAGGGAGATAGTGAATGGTGAATGGTGAATGGTGAATGGAAAAAAACTATATTCACCACTCACCATTCACTACTCACAACTCACTATTGACCACTCAGTGGCCTAACACTAATATATAAAAGTCGCCTTCATCTCCACCCTTCTGTTCAGCGCCCTTCCTTCTGCGGTATTATTATCTGCAACCGGGCGTTCCAGGCCATATCCCCTGGTCTGGAATCTTGATGCATTTAATCCTTTGTTCACAAAGAATGTCTTAACTGAATTCGAACGTCTTTTTGAAAGATCCATGTTATGCGCCGCGCTTAACTTGCTATCGGTATGGCCCTCAATAAGGAGAGTGGTATTTGGGTACTGTCTGAGAACATCCACTATATCATTTAAAGGTTGGAGCGATTTCGGCAATATATTATCCTTATCCCTATCGAAGAATACCATTTTGGCCAGCTCATTCAGCCGTTTCTGAATATCGGGACAACCATCGTTTTGCCTCGTGCCTTTTATGTCAGGGCATTTGTCTTTACTGTCAAAAATGCCATCGCCATCCCTGTCTTTTTCAACAGGTGGAACTGAAGCCTGAACGATAGGTGTTAAGCGTACCGTCTCCAGCACCAGGTCTTTTCTGGAAGAGGCAGGCTGAATAATAATTGATTCTTCAATGAAACCGTTTCGTGAAAAACTAAGCTGGTACTCACGCGCTGGCCTGATCGGGAAACGGAAATTGCCAGTCAGGTCAGTTGTAAAAGAATCAACGGATGGCTTCCCTGCTTCGATGGAAGTGATCATCACTTTTGCTTTATCCAACCTGCGCATATTGACCCTGTTAAAAACCGTTCCTGTCATCTGTATTAAGAACGGTGCATTTGTAAATGTATAGATATCATCTGTTCCCAAACGGTTACTGCTAAAAAAGCCTTTGTTTTTTTCTGTGTTGCAGATAATGCCAAAATCATCAAAAGAAGAGTTGAGAGGGTATCCGAAGTTGACTGGCTTTTGCCAGTTTCCTCTATTGTCAACAGTTGTTTTATACAGATCCAGTCCGCCCAGTCCGGCCAGCCCATCTGAACTATAACACAGCATTTCACCATTAATGGTAGGAAATAATTCATCCCCTGATGTGTTCACTGTTTCACCCATATTAATGGCCACTGCCTTTTCAGTTTCGCCTGACAGGTTAACATAATAAATATCACTGCCCCCAAAACCATCGGGTTGATTGCTACAGAAATACAGGCGTTGACCATCATCACTTAGTGCCGGGTGATAGAAATCATAGGCAGGTTTTACAAAGGGCATTATCCGGATCTTGCCCCAGACGCTATTTTCCATAGTTGCTTCGCATATCTCCAGGTTATACCTTCTTTCAACCGGTTTTTTGCTGTTCCTTGTAAAGTAAACCGTGGTGCCGCTTTTGCTAAAGCATAAGGGACCATAATTAAATTTTGTATTGAGATCATCACTAAATTTTGCCAGCCGGTGAATATCCCCGGAATATGCGCCACGCATGCTGCTTACATTGATGATATCATTATCATTACTTGTCCTGTTAGTATAATCATCATTTGCATTAATAGAGGCGTTAAGAGTATAGTGAGAACGTTCGGGCATGGAGTCAATAATATAGAGGTCGGTCGTATCTTTTACCCAGTAGATATTGGCATAAGGCAAGCCATCCCATCCAAATTCCCTTTCAGCCACGCGTTTTGCATACCGGTTTGATACAAAGACCATTCCCTGTCGGAAGAACTGCGGGCTGAAATCCTGCTGCTTTGAATTGAGTTTCAGCAGGTGAATAGAGAAATCCAGTGAATCGCGTACAAAAGGAGTGATATCTGAAAAACCTTTCCACCGTTCCGCCAGCATTTTTCCATTGCGTAAAGGTGTATCGTCCAATAATCTTTTGTATGTGATAGCAGCCTGACTGTATTGACCCTGTGAGGCTTTCAGCTCTGCTATGCGCTGGTTAGACGTGTATAATGGTGTGGCCCTTTTTTCATATTCTTTGTAATATACCAGGGCAGAATCGTAATTCTTTATCCGCCAGTAACATTCTGCCAGGTGCAATAATGCCAGGGAATCATTAGTGCGTCCACTTTGCAAAGAAGACCGGTAAAAAGGAATGGCATAGGTGTATCGCTGATCATGAAATTCTTTTTCAGCGATCTTAAAATATTCGCCGGGCCTTTTTTTATTTACATGCTGACCGGTGACTGCCAACTGTGAACAGAAAAAGAATGCAAGAGTATATATAATATTTTTTATCATTACCTGTAATTATGATCAGAAGTACCTTGGTGAAGCTACTTTTCCGTTAGTCGATCCAAATTCCATACGTAACATTAATTCATGGGTTCCTGTATTTAATGAACCCAGGTTAGAGAATGTTTTATCATACGCATATCCGAAACGAAGTTGTTTATTCATTTGAAATTCTATCATTCCAACCAGTGCATCGCCTGTTCTGTAGGAGAAGCCAAGCGCCAATGTATTCTGTATCCAGAGATTGGTATTGAGATCATATTCAACAGGCGCCCCGCTTACTGCTTTTACCAGAACAGAAGGCTTCAGCATCAGATCCTGGTTAAGGCTGACCACAAACCCGGAGGCCAGGAACAGGTGCAGATCCCTGCCCGTCACCGATGTTACATCAGTTGAATTATCGTAACTGATCTTGGTCTTCAGTAAAGCAGGTGTTGAGAAGCCGATATAAAATTTATCTGAGTTATAATACACACCCGCTGCTGCCGCAGGCAACAATCCGCTGATATTCTGGCTAAAGGAAGGATCATTTGGCTGAAATGTTCTTACCTCCGAATAATTAGCACGGTAATTAAGCAACCCTGCCTGCAGGCCCAGGCTCAATGTTCCGGAGTTACTTAACTGGATACGAAAGGCGTAGGAAGCATTGATTCCCGAGGATCTTTCAATCCCCAGGCGGTCATCATATAATTGAATACCGAGACCTATCTTTTTTTCATACAAGGGCATGTCCAAGGAAAAAGAAGATGTTTTAGGAGATCCGGGAATACCCACCCATTGATCGCGGTATAAAGCTGTGCCACTGGTTACTCCCCTGCTGCCCGCATATGCCGGGTTAATGTTCATCATATTGAACATATATTGCGAATACATAGGCTGCTGCTGGGCCCACGTAGCTACTGAGCTCAGTAACATAAGGATCAACCATATAAACCTCACTTTCATCATAATTTTTTCATTAACACTAATGTTCTACATCCAGGCCCCCTTGCACTATCGTTTCAAAGTGATAAAGCCTGCAAATTTTTTCACTGAGCCGTTCAGTTTATCTGCTGCCAATACTATATAATAATAGGTGCCATCCGGAAGTTCTTCACCCAGTATATTATTGGGTTGGTTTCCCCTTCCATTCCAGTCGTTTTTATAATCTCCCGCACGGTATACAAGGTTACCCCACCTGTTAAATATTTCCATGTTGATAGAAATATTATAAGGTTTGCTGATAACAAACAGGTCATTGGTGCCATCACGGTTTGGTGAGAAGCCTGATGGTATGAAAATATCTATAAGCGGGAGAAAAAATTTAGTTGGCGCCCGTACAATTAATCCATTACCTGCCGTTGGATCATTGGATGTAATTTTAAATATGCCGTAAGGTGATTTCGCTGTTTGTTCAGCAACATTATTGAGTGCGCCCGCGAAACCGTTTGAGAACACTTTCAGCGTTACCTGAACAGAATCTGTTTGCATTCCGGGGAGTTGGCTGCCGTCTGCTAATAACTCTATCTGTGTATTTCCATTATACAAACTATTGGAAAGAAGTTTACCGCTGGCTTTAAGGTTCACTACTTCAAATTTTGCGCTGGAAGGGAACACTTTAGTGAGGTCGTCTTTGATCTTCACGCTATCCAGTTGCTCACCACGGAGGTTGGAGGTGAGTATCGTAAATCCGAGCAGGAAGCTTCCATCAGATTGCAGTACCGGCGCTTTTGATAATACCTTCTGAAGATCGGCCACTTTATCAATCATAGTTACTGTGTAAGGAACCGTCACACTTTCCATTCCATTGATCGTCTGGCTCACATAATATGTAAGTAACCCTGGTATATTGGGAAGTACGGGAACCTGTATCAATATACCACCTGAAGAGAGCAGGTAATAATTTAAAGTGGCCACTGGGAAACCGGTTACCTGAACACCTGAATTGACAGGATTATTCAGAGCGCCAATGATGTACGTTTTGTTAACTGTTTCCGGAGGTGGCGGAAGTACCGTTACAGGATCAGATACTGTCGAACATCCATTGGCATCTGTGGCTGTAACACGATATACCCCTACACCCGCTACGCCAACAGTATTGTTCCGGGTTGTTCCACCATTTGACCATGCATAACTGCTGGCAACTGTAGAGGTAAGTACTACGGAACCGTTTTGCTGAAGTACAAATGGACCACTGGCAGAAATAACCGGTTTCGTTACAGGCGCTATCTGTATATAAACCGAATTGCAGTATCCAACCTGTGCATCTGAGATCACCCTTCTGCGTAAATAGGTATTACTGGTAAGCGCACCGGTTGTGTATGCTGTATCTGTTGCGTTGGGTATGTCTGTAAACACAATATTATCTTGGGAGCGCTGCCATTGGTATTCATAAGGGCCCGATCCGCCTGTTGTGGCAGAAGTTGGTATTACATATACACCAGTAGCAGATTCACAATACACTTTGCTGAGCACGGTGGAGCGCAGTTGCGGATTGATATTGATACCGATATCACCGGAAACCAATGGTGGTATCGGCTGATTGATCACGATAATTGTGAGCAGTTTTTCAGAGGGTATTTTATTCCCATCCGGATCGGGATCGTTTCCGTCTGTAGACAGGTCAGTATTATTGATATTGAGTTCCGGGAATATTGCAGAAGCTGTAGCTTGTAACCTGTACAGGGAACTGAATTGATTAGGGGTGATATTGATCGTAAACTGCAGGGTGGCCTCCTTAGCATACCCCAGTTCACTGCTTGGCGCCAGTAAATTAGAATCTGTTCTTGCATTGAATGATGCATTAGGTATCAACGTGCCTGTTGTGCTTACCGGTCCCACTATTGTAAAGGTGGAAGGAGAACCGATCATCCTGCCAAGGTTTTGGAAGACTTTTATGGAATGAAGATTTACGTTGCCAAAGTTTTTCAGTTTGTAAGAAAGCAATACATTGTAGGTTCCATTACCTTTGTCAACAGGTGTACCGGCAGAGAGTGAAACGCCGATCACAGGGTTTGGTATCAGGTTGATAACAGTAGGCAACGGATCTCCTTTTTTGGTAAGATCGGGGTGTGCAGCAGTATTCTCATTATCATTGGAAAGACTGCTGACCAGGACGGCGGTACCATCTTCCGTTTTTCCAGTACCCAATGCCACCGCCTGCATAGTAAATGGTTCATAATAACCATTGGGTTTCATACGCAGGTACAGGAACATGGTGCCGTCAATTCCAACCGGCAATTGAGACAATGCGCCAAACATGTAAACACTATGTTCATCACCAGTAACAGCCATTTTTTCTTTGCCGGCTGTATTCAGACCGCTGAACCTTCCGTAGGCTTCTGCAATTACTGTTTGCAGGTTATTTGCGGGATCATCCGCCCTATCTATGGTGCCGATTATACCGGGTTCAGCGCTTATAACGTTAATGGGGAAATCAACCCTGGCTAAATCGGCCGGCAATTCATTCTTCTGTTGGTTTACCCTTGAAAAAAGATCATTGCTCTGTACCCCGTCATAAGATAGATTGGCTTGAATGGTAGTACCGAATACCCTTACACTATCCAATACATAGGTGACGGGGCTTGGGAATACATCTTTAAGGTTTAGTTTCACCTGCACTGCCGATAAATCGAGGTTGCCGATATTTTTTACTTTGAGGGATAAACGCGTGGCCCAGTTACCGTCTATCTGTAATACGGGCGCATCCGATTTAAGCGTAATAATTATTTTAGGAGCGAGAACCATAATAGTGGCTGTATCCCGGTTAAAATTATTATCACGCCTTTCCCCGTTTGCATCAATCACTGATACCAGGGTATACAATGTAGTGGATGGTATCAGCGCAACCCCGATGGGCACACCACTGACAACATTTTTTAATGTATCATTCCTGCTACTCTTCGCAGACCGGTAAATAACCGTATAAGGACTTCTTCCTGCCGTTGCAGTGAATGTAATCTTTGGTGTTTCTGTTTCCAGGATGGGTCCATTGCCTTTAATGCCTCCCTGCGGTCCTGTAAAGGTTAACTTAGATTTCTGGAGAATAGGAACACCACCAACCGTACCACAAAGGGTAACATCATTTGCAGAAGCCGTCAAACTTGAAGAGTAAGTTCCATCATTATTGTCAATCACTTGTGTAAAAATTCCCGGGTTATTATCACACATGGCTATTGTTGCTACTCCACCACTGCAATTTATCTTGTTACCGGAAACATCATACAACTGGATAATTATGGAGATGGCGCTGTTATTATTACCCGATGCTACAATCGGCAAACCGCTTAGCGTCACTTTGGTATAGTCGATTACAGATGATTGTACTGCAACCGTATTACCCTGGCATGTACCATTAAATGCTGTTAAACTAATGACGCCACCGGTGTTGTTGACTTTAACATTATTTGATTCTATAGTGGATGCACCTGTCCATCCGCTCGGCAATGTCCATGCATACCTGGTTGCATTGGCCGCCACAGGAACAGAGAATTTTCTGGTACTGTCTTTCGGAATAGCACAAGGGCCTGTTATAGGTCCAATTACAGGGAGTTTTTTCACAGTAACTATTACAGACCCTGTATATACTGCCGCATCTACGCTGGTAGTTGCCGCCCTTCTGTAATAAGTGGTTTGTGTTAATACACCGCCGCCATAGGTAGCTGAAGTAGCTCCAACAATATTGGTAAATGTTATACTGTCAGTGCTGCGCTGCCACTGGTAATTGATGGTTCCTTCTCCGCCTGAAGCGCTGGTAGCAGATGTAAATGCTGCAGGCGATACACCGGAACAGATAGTTTGGTCATCGGCGATTGTTCCTGCGGTTAAACTTAACAAGGCAGGATTGACCAATAAATGCAGCGTTGCGTTTGCACAAGATTGTGGTGTACCACCGCACGTTGTGTAAGTTACATCCACCGGACCGCTAAAGCCCGCTACTGCCGTAAACGTATAGGTACCATTCACATTCATCACCAGGACTCCTTGTGATACGAGCGGCGTGCTGTTCGTAGTTACGGTTAGGGTACCTCCACCGGTGTGCTTATCATTCGTTAATACATTGCCCCCCGTTGTTCCGCCTGATATGACAGACGCATAATCATCAGAAGCAGTAGTAACAGGGCTTGCACCACTTGACAATACAGTATAATATACAACCGTAGTTCTGCACAGTGCAGGAGTTGAATTGTCACATACATTGTAAGTTAAACTGTCTGTACCAATAAAGCCTGCTGTTGGTGAATAGGTAATTGTTCCATCTGCATTCGCTACAGTTGTTCCATTCTTTGGAACGATAGTGATTGATACGCTTGCAGGATTTAAACTGCAACTAGCATTAGAACATTTATCGTTCGCCAATATATTAGTGGTAACAGGTGTGCCTGATGGTGTGGTCACAATATCAGGATTCGCTACCGGTGGATTCGTTGTGATTGTTGGATCCAGTGCGGTAATCTGTAACAAGGTTAAAGGGCAACCACTTGACTGGCCCGCTGAACATACCGGCACATAATAACTGTACTTGCCAACTGTGGGTGCAGTAAAGTTGTACATGCCATTACTGCTCATCGTAATCGTTGCCCCTGAAGGATTACCACTTACAGGACCTGGTGTGCCATACGTAGTTCCCGCTGTGGCCGCAATATCATTGGTGGATACATGACCGGTTAATGCCTTGTTCACATTGGTTTCTCCAAAATCAGGATTCAATACTGATGCAGGATTTACCAGTATATGCAATGTAGCATTTGCACAAGATTGTGGCGTGCCTCCACATACTGTATAGGTTATATCGACAGAGCCACTGAAGCCGACGGCAGATGTGAATGTATAGGTGCCATTGGTATTCATCACAATTGTTCCTTGTGAGGCAAGCGGGGTACTGTTTGTTGTTACTGCTAATGTGGCCCCTGCTGTATTCTTGTCATTCGTTAATACATTACCTGTGGCTGTTCCTCCTGATGCTGTAGATGCATAATCATCTGAAGCTGTTGTAACAGCACCGGAGCCACTTGACTGTACGGTAAAGTATACAAATGATATTCTGCACTGGGCCGGTGTAGCATTGTCACATACATTATACGTTAAACTATCCGTGCCGCTAAAGCCTGATACCGGGGTATAGGTAATAGTACCATCAGTATTAACCACTGCTGTTCCATTCTTAGGTGTAACTGTTACTGATACGCTCGCAGGATTTAAACTACAGCCTGCATTTGAACATCGATCATTTGCCAATACATTCGTTGTAACAGGTGTACCTGATGGTGTAGTTACTATATCGGGATTGGCTACAGGCGGATTGGTGGTAATTGATGGATCCAGTACCGTGATCTGTAAGAACGTTACTGGGCATCCACTTGACTGGCCGACTGAACATACCGGCACATAATAACTGTACTTGCCAACTGTTGGTGCAGTAAAGTTGTACGTGCCATTACTGCTCATCGTAATCGTTGCCCCTGAAGGATTACCACTTACAGGACTTGGTGTGCCATACGTAGTTCCCGATGAAACTGGTATATCATTGGTGGATACATTACCGGTGAATGCCTTGTTCACATTGGCTACTCCAAAATCAGGATTCAACACAGAGCCAACTGTAATTGTAATACTTCCTGTATTTGAACATCCGGAAGATATTACGGTTCCGCTAACTGTATAAGTTGTTGTTGTTAATGGATTAGCAATTACTGTTGCTGTATTAATGGCAGATAATCCAGTAGAAGGAGACCAGCTATAAGTATTTGCACCACTAGCTGTAATAGTAATACCCGAGCCAGTGGTTATATTTATTGAGGCTGGCAATAATGTAATAATTGGCAAACTGTTTACTGTAACAGTAACAGTCGTTCTTGATACAGAAGTACACCCACTACCACTAGTCACATCTACATAAAAAGAAGTAGTATTAGTTAG
>JBKJPR010000203.1:0-4186 GCA_046594275.1 Sediminibacterium sp. | reverse complement strand
TCCAGCGTAAAAGTGGGTTGCGCCGTTTTATTCAATCCCCATTTGTAATCTGCATATATTTTTATAAAGTCAGCTCCATTTCCTATCTGTGTACGTACTTCCCTGATCAATGCATCCGTCCCATCAGCTTCGGCAGCCCCCCTGTTCAGGATGTTAGAAAGATTATTTGTTTTTGGGCCATAACTTCCGGTTGCAACAATTGCCCTGGTGGCGATAATCATTCTTGGGCCGGGAATAATTCCTTTTTCAATGGCTGTTTTTAAACCCACATCATCATAGCCCGCGCCTTCAGTTCCCAGATCGCGCACTGTAGTGAAACCGGCCATCAATGTTTTATTGGCATGAACCACTGCGCGTGCCACACGTTCGGCGCCGGATTCATTCAGTACCTGTTCATCCCATTTTGCTTCATTATAAGGATGGAGTAATAAATGCGAATGGCCCTCTATCAGTCCGGGCAAAAGCGTTGTGCCTTTGAGCGGGATGGTTTTATAAGGCATACCCGGTTTTATTTCTGAGGCTTCACCAACCGCTATGATCCTGTCCTGTTGCACCAATACCACCCAATTGTTATGTATGGTTTCGCCATCAAACACCCTGTCGGGTTGTAAAAGGAGGGCAGTATCCCGGGTTTGCCCGCTTCCCATAATTACAGAAAACAGGATAAGAATGAGCAGCAGCGGGTGTTTTTTCATGATGGGCATCTTACCGTGAAGTTAGCACAAGAAGGCCCCCGGTAAAAAAAATTTGTTTATGAAACTATTCTCCTGCATTTTTGTAGAACAATGAACCAGATTGCAAATAAATATTGGTGGTGGCATACAAACTCCGTTCGGGGATTGTAATGGCATAGCCAGTACTTTTTTGAATAATATTCAGAACCCCGACATTTTTTGTCGGGGTTTTTTATTACACCCCCAGCCACACCCCCCAGCCCCCTGAAGGGGGAGTTAGGAAAGCTGGGCAAGGAATAAATGCTGAAGTGAGAGACGCCCGCCTTAACGGATGGGTAGGCAACAAAAATTGAATAGGGACAAAATTTTGTATCATAAAAAGTATACAAACAGAAGGGATATGAAGAAAATAGAATTACAAACCAGTTGCAAAAAAATGCTGGCAGATGTGTTTACGCCGGTGGGTATTTATCTGCGTTTGCGTGACAGGTTCCGGGATACAGTGTTGTTGGAAAGCACCGATCACAATGCGGCAGAGAACAGTTATTCTTTTATCTGCATCAATGCCATTGCAGGTATTGAGATCAGTTCTGCCAAAAGCATTGAATTCAAATTACCCGGCCAGCAGCCGGAAAAAATGGCCATCAATAATACGGCAGAAGTGCCCGGCCAGTTATGGAGTTTTATGCAGCGCTTTAATGTGCAGGCGCCGGATATGAAGGAAGGCAAGTTCGCACAGGGCCTGTTTGGGTATACCGGTTTTGATGCAGTTCAGTTCTTTGATACGGTTTCTTTAACGACTGCTAACAGTGAACCCCCTGTTATCCCCTTAATGCGTTACCGTCTATACCAGTATGTGATCGCTTTCAATCATTTTAAAGATGAACTGTTTATCTGCGAGAACCAGATACCCGGAATAGAAACGGATATGGCTATTGTAGAATCTTTGATCAGGAGCAAGGATGTACCTGTATTTCCTTTCCAGACCAGGGGAGGAGAATCTTCCAATATGAGTGATGCGGATTACAGGGCAATGGTTCAAAAGGGTATCCAGCGTTGTTTGCGGGGCGATGTATTCCAGATCGTACTGAGCAGGCGCTTCCAGCAAAGCTTTACCGGCGATGAATTCAATGTTTACCGTGCATTAAGAAGTGTAAATCCATCACCTTATTTATTCTTTTTTGATTATGGCGATTATAAACTGATGGGCTCCTCACCCGAAGCACAACTGATCATTCAGAATGGGAAAGCTATTGTACACCCGATCGCGGGAACTTTTAAACGCAGTGGTGATGATGAGACCGATCAGCAGATGACAGAAAAATTATTAAAAGATGCCAAAGAAAATGCGGAACATGTAATGCTGGTCGATCTCGCGAGAAATGATCTGAGCAGGGCCTGTGATGATGTGGTGGTGAGCCAGTACAGACAGGTACAGTATTACAGCCACGTAATACATTTGGTAAGTGAGGTAACAGGTAAAGTAAGACAAGATCAGAATCCATTTGAATTACTCGCTAAAACATTTCCCGCAGGCACCCTGAGCGGTGCACCCAAATACAAAGCCATGGAAATCATAGATGCCTATGAACCCACGGCCCGCAGTTATTATGGCGGCGGTATTGGTTTTATGGGGTTTGATGGCAGTTGTAATCACGCTATTATGATCCGTACTTTCCTGAGTAAGAATAATACACTTATTTACCAGGCAGGCGCAGGTATTGTGGCAGCAAGCGTTCCTGAGAATGAATTGCAGGAAGTAAATAATAAACTGAATGCTTTGAAGAAAGCGATAGCGATAGCAGGGGAGATTTAGTGAATGGAGAATAGACAATGGTGAATTAAAGAAATAGCACAATGAAAATTTTAGTTTTTGATAATTACGATTCGTTCACATATAACCTGGTTCACCTGGTTGAGAAGATCACGCACGGTAAAGTGGATGTGTTCCGGAATGATGAGTTGCCGATGGAAAAAGCAAAGGAATATGATAAGATCATCCTTTCCCCCGGCCCGGGTATTCCTTCTGAAGCAGGTATGTTATTACCATTGATCAAAGAATATGCTGCCAGTAAATCCATACTGGGTGTGTGTTTGGGACACCAGGCGATCGGGGAGGCTTTTGGAGGCACATTAGTTAATTTGTCTACTGTGTATCATGGAGTGGCAACGCCGATAAAAGTCAGAAGTGAGGAGTCTGGAGTCAGGAGTAAATTATTTACTGATCTGCCGGATGAGTTTGAGGTGGGGCGTTATCATAGCTGGGTGATTAGCGATGAATATTTTCCTGCTGAACTGGAAATAACTGCCCGTGATGCTAATAACTATATCATGGCATTGCAGCATACAAGATATGATGTACAGGGGGTGCAATTTCATCCGGAAAGTGTGTTGACGCCGGTGGGAGAAACGATCTTAAGAAACTGGTTAAAAAATAACCGCTGAGACGCAGAGGCGCGGAGATACTCTGCGTCTCAGCGCCTCCTGCGGTAAAAAAGGTACTATGAAGAAGATTTTACAATATTTATTCGAGCACAAAACACTATCAAGAGAAACGGCGAAAGAAATTCTGCTCAACATGTCGCGCGGGCAATATAATGAAACTGAGATGTCGGCATTCATTACGGTATTCCTTATGCGGAGCATAACGATAGCAGAACTACAGGGTTTTCGTGATGCCTTACTGGAGTTATGCGTGAAGGTAGATCTGGGTGGAGAGGCACTGATGGATATTGTAGGTACAGGTGGGGATGGAAAAAATACATTTAATATTTCTACCCTCTCCTGTTTTATCGTGGCGGGTGCCGGGCAAAAAGTGGCCAAACATGGCAATTACGGAGCATCTTCTATTAGTGGCTCATCGAATGTGATGGAGCAACTGGGCTACTCATTCAAAAGTGATAATGGGGCTTTGAAAAAAGAACTGGAAACTGCCAATATCTGTTTTCTTCATGCGCCCATATTTCATCCTGCATTAAAGATCGTTGGCCCCATCCGTAAGAACCTGGGCGTAAGAACCTTTTTTAATATGCTGGGACCGATGGTGAACCCCGCCTCGCCGGCTTTTCAACTGGTGGGTGTATATAACCTGGAGATGGCGCGTATTTATAATTACCTGCTACAGCAAACAGGCAATGCATTCACCATCATCCATGGCCTGGATGGGTATGATGAAATATCCCTTACAAATGATACTAAAGTGATCACGAATGAAGGCGAGAAAGTGATGACACCCGAACAACTGGGTAAGCGGATGGTAATGGCAGAAGATATTCATGGCGGGAATAGCGTAGAAGAAGCAGCCAAAATATTTACTAAGATCATTAAAGGGGAGGGTTCATGGGCACAGAACGCCGTGGTGTTGGCCAATGCGGCCATGGCATTGCATTGTACCGGTAAGTATGGTAATTATGAAGATGCCTACCATGCGGCAGTAGACAGCCTCGAAAGCGGGAAAGCTTACCAATCGTTACAACTTTTAACCAGCCTTCAGTAAGATGAATATTTTGGAT
>JBKJPR010000502.1:0-11320 GCA_046594275.1 Sediminibacterium sp. | reverse complement strand
ACCAGTTTTTCACCGGTAACTTTATGGCAACTGCTACATTTTACCGCATATATTTTATTGCCATTTTCTGCGATAACGTTGTCAAGTTTTTCCTCTACTTTAACGTCTTTAAATTTGCCTTCACCCCGTTTTGGGTCATAGGATGGATTAGTGGAAGTGTTCTCAGGTTGCACCGCAACTGCTCCCGGGTGAGAATTGCCACCGCCGCAGGCTGCTGCAAATAGGCCCAGCATTCCAATCAGTATCATTTTTTTCATGGATTGTTTGTTTTTATGATTAATAACAGTGCAAGAGTACAACTACACCCACTCTTTTTTTATGCGTTGAGGCATAAATGGATTTACAGGGCATTGGCCTGGTTCCATCATTACAGTCCCATTATTTGCGGGTTTAGTAGAATATGTGTGAAGTATGTAACTATTTAAGAGCCGGATGTAACTATTTCGCGGGTTAAAACTGCCAACTTTATGTAGTGTCGGTGATACTGGTACAATAAATGCACCAACTACTTATAACAGGGTTGTCTGTTAGATAATTCATAATCAATACCGTTTGTACTATTTTAATCAGTAAGCCTAATACCGGCGATATTGAATGGCATTCCTGTATCTTTTTGCCAATGCGTTTTCAAACTGAGATAGTAAAAACTGATGGTTGATTAAGTGAACTAGATCAATGTAGTGTCCCGGTAGTCAAAGTATATTGGTATAGATATGATTTTAATCATATTGACTCCTGTTGAATGTTAGTGTTTCAGGATTTGCAAGCAGGTAGTTTCACATATAAGTCATATACTATAAAATCACTTTATGATTATTGAGATTGATAAGTTACTTGCCTGGGGTGCGACTTATAAAAAAGTGTCTGCTGGTGAAACTATTTTCAGGGAAGGGTGTAGTTGTTCATTTTATCATCAGTTAGTCAGTGGAAGTGTGCGATGGATAAATATCAACGATGAGGGTAAAGAGATATTACAGGTAATGATAGAGCCTGGCGAATGTTTTGGCGAACTACCACTTTTTGACGATGGTGCATATGCTGCAACTACTATTGCAAATGAAGATTCGGTGATAATAAGGTTGAACAGAGTTGTTTTTGTTCAAATAATCAAGGAGAACCCGGAAATTCATTTTGCTTTCAGTAAGATGCTTTGTGAACGCCTCCGTTTCAAATTCCTGATCGTAAAAGAGTTGGCTAATCACAATCCTGAACATAGTATCACCACCCTTTTTGCCTATTTTAAAGAGACAAAGAAAAATATTTGTTCCAATTGCAACCGTATTAAACTCACAAGGCAGCAGATTGCTGATATGACAGGTTTAAGAGTTGAAACGGTTATACGTGCCATTCGGAATATGCATAGTAAAGGGGAGGTGTTGGTTGATAAGGGTAAAGTATATTGTTAGATATGATTTAAATCATACCGCTACCTATCCCTGTTTCTTTATTTTGCGCAAACGGTTTGTATGCCCCACCGACTTTTTCAATGGTTACGGATTTCATTCTTCAACCTTCTCCTGGTGGCCCTGCTGGGCCTGGTCTTGCGGTATAAGATTGCATTTTCACTTCCTTTTTTTGACCAGAAGTTTCTTTTGCATGCACATTCCCATTTTGCATTCTCGGGATGGATCACACAGGCATTAATGGCTTTATTTGTGGCTCATTTGTCCAGGCAAAATCGGATAGATCTGTTTCCTAAATACAGGTGGCTGCTGTATGCCAATCTTTTAACTGCCTATGGGATGCTGATTAGTTTTTCTTTCCAGGGGTATGGCTTCCTATCAATCCTGTTTTCAACCCTGTCTATTATCATTGCCTGGATTTTTGCCATCGTTTACTGGAAAGACATAAACAGGCTTCCTGTAAAAAGCATGTCAGGGCATTGGTTTAAAGCCGCCCTTATTTTTAATGCCATATCTGCGTTGGGTGCGTTTGCTCTGGCTGCCATGATGGCCAATAAAATTATTCACCAGAACTGGTACCTGGCAGCCATTTATTTTTTTCTGCATTTCCAATATAATGGCTGGTTCTTTTTTGCCTGCATGGGGTTGCTTATGGAAAAGATCGTATTACTTGAAGCTAGCAGAAAAATGCTGAAAATAATTTTTTGGCTTTTTGCTGCGGCCTGTATCCCCGCCTATTTTTTATCTGTCCTGTGGTTACCCATCCCGGTATGGTTCTACTTGCTGATCATTATGAGTGCCATGGCCCAATTACTTGCCTGGATATTACTGTTAAGGATCATCTTAAAGCAAAGGATAATTTTGTCGGCTATCTTAACAACACTTTCTAAATGGCTGTTAATTCTTTCTGCCATTGCTTTTTCTGTTAAACTGGTTTTACAACTTGGCTCAACAGTTCCCTCGTTAAGCACTCTTGCCTACGGCTACCGGCCAATCGTAATAGCTTACCTGCACCTGATTTTATTAGGCGTAATCACTTTATTCCTGGTGGGTTACATTATGGCTGGCAAAATGTTGCCTGTTAACCGTACAGTTATTGCCGGCATAACCGTTTTCACTTTCGGTATCTTCCTTAATGAGTTGTTGTTAATGATCCAGGGAGTGGCTGCTATTTATTATACCCCTATACCTTTTATAAATGAACTTTTGTTGCTTACCGCCGCAATTCTGCTTGCTGGTATGTTTTTGTTAAATATGGGAATAAAAAAAGTAAACCTGACCTGAATCATATTATACCTCGTAATGATTGGTGAATTTTGTAAAAAAAATATGACTAATATCGCAACACAAACCCTGGCCTTTATTGTAACCAATGACAGCCAGGCAGTACCCGTGCTGGAAAAATACAATCTTGATTTTTGTTGTAAGGGGAAACGAACGCTTGCCGAAGCCTGCACAGAAAACGGGTTATCCATTGACATGGTATCGCTGGAATTGGATGGCCTGTGTCAGGCTAAACAAACTGGTCAAATGCCTTTTACTGAAATGAGTTGCGAACAAATGATCAGTTATATTCTGGTCCATCACCATTTCTATGTAAAACAATCTATGCCCATCATTGCGGGTCACCTTGAGAAAGTTGCCGCGAAACATGGGCCAAAATTTCCTTTTATGATAGTGGTCCGACAATTGTTTAGCGAGATCAGGGAAGAAATGACACAGCACATGCAGAAAGAGGAAATGATATTATTTCCAAGGATTAAGCAAATAGAACAATTATACCTGGATCATAAAAAGCAAGCTATTGATGACGTTTATATCAATGGGCCGGTAACTATGATGATGCAAGAGCATGATCATGCTGGTGAAATATTATACCGGATCAGAGAGCTAACCAATCAATACGCGGTACCCCCAGAGGCTTGTACTACTTTCCGTGTATGCCTGGCTGAACTAAAAGAGTTTGAAGAAGATCTCCACAAACATGTGCATCTGGAAAACAATCATCTTTTTCCGGCAGCGCTTCACATGCTGGCAGAAATCAGTGCATGACCCCAATTATAGGGTCCTCTTTGTAATTTTTATCTATAGGAAGATAGGATTGTGGGTACCTAAGGATCAGCAGAGTTTGTGTCTTATTCATTGCTCTGATAGGATAAATAATTCCATAAAGTAATGGAATACAAAGGTTTATATATATTATAATCGGGCAGTATTCCCGGTAAAAAAGAGCTACGGATTTTCGGGGCTCTTTTTATTTGATACAATAGGGCCTTTGATGGATGAGATTACAATTATAGTATCACAGTTTTATTTCAAACGTTGTAATAAGTATATTTCTTTGCTTTTAAGGCCTTCATGATTTCATAATGCTATCCGGATCTTTCAGGGATATAAAATTCCTTATATTTAATCAAGAGTATCTAATCAATTTGTAAACGGCTAATGTATTAAGTGGTTTACTTATAGGTTTCAAAACTTTTCAAACGAACCAAAACCTGCCTTATGATTAAAATTTCAACACGTGCATCTCACGTACAAATTTTAAAAACACTTTTGTTTTTTCTTTTTGTCGCGCTTAGCCTACCTCATGTTGTACAGGCAAAATTAGCGCCGCATACAGTTACAGGAAGAGTAACTGACAGCAAAGCCAGTCCATTGCAAAGTGTAAATGTACTCCTTAAAGGAAGCTCTAAAGGCGTTGCAACTGACGCTGACGGGCGCTTTTCACTTACCGATGTTCCTGATAATGGTGTATTGGTATTTAGTTACACGGGCTTTGCTACGCAGGAAATTGTGGTGAATGGGCGTTCAACTATTAATGTTAGCCTGTCAGAAGCGATTTCCAGCTTAAACGATGTAGTAGTGGTGGGTTATGGCACACAAAGCAAAAAAGACATAACAGGATCCGTAAAATCACTGCGAAGTGATGCTTTTAATAAAGGCATTATCAATGCACCCCAACAGCTTTTACAGGGTAAAGTAGCCGGTGTAAATGTTACTTCTGCCAGCGGAGAACCCGGTGCGGCACTGGGAATAACCGTAAGAGGCCCTGGCGGGGTGCGAACAGGAAGCACACCTCTTTTTGTGGTGGATGGGTTGCCTTTGGATAACTCAAGCACCGGGGGTGGCGACCCGTTGAACTTTATCAATCCACAGGATATTGAAACCATCGATGTATTGAAAGACGCATCTGCTACTGCCATTTATGGCGCCCGTGGTGCCAATGGGGTAATTATTATTACCACAAAAAGGGGTAAAGCCGGTGTTTCCACCCTTGGCTTTTCTACGAGTGCAGGCTTTTCATCTTTAGCAAGGGCATTGCCGGTTTTAACAGCATCTGAATTTCGTGTTGAAGTGCCAAAAGCTGGTGGCGTATTGGATGATAAAGGGGGTTCTACCGACTGGCAGAAAATAATTACAAGAAGGGCATTTACTCAAAATCATAACCTTACCCTAAGTGGGGGAGCCGACAAACTAACCTATTTTGCTTCGTTAGGAGTGCAAAAGCAGGAAGGTATTCTTAAAGAAAATCAATTAGACAGATACTCTGGAAGGTTTAATGTTACGCAAAAATTTTTGGAAGACAGATTAGTACTGGAGGTAAATTTAAATGTTGCTAATACTAAGCAGCAGCGTCCACCTATTACAAGTATATTAACGGATGCCATTATCAATAATCCAACGTATCCGGCGTATGATGCCAATGGAAACCTTGCCGTGTATCCAAATATCAGCAATAACCCATTGCTTTATTTTGACCTGGATAAGGAAATTACTACCATAAACCGGGTTATCGGTAACATATCTCCTTCCATTAAAATAATGAAGGGGCTTGTTTATAAACTGAATTTCGGTATTGATAATTCTACTTCAACCCGGGATGTTGTGAGCTTGCCCAGCACAGTACCTTTTCGGGAAGGGAGATTGGAAACCTTTTACAACTACAACAGAAATACGCTGGTTGAAAACTACCTTACTTATTCCTTCAATACAACGCATCATAATGTATCTGTACTGGCCGGACAATCCTATCAAAAGATATTTGTGCAGCAAAGAGATAACAGTATCAACAGATTTGTGGTAGGCGGAGTAGATCCGATTTATAATCCCGGTGTGGGACAGCTTTTGGATTTAGCAAATAACCGTCCCGGTGGTTTTGCTTTTATCAATGAACTGCAATCATTTTTTGGCAGGGTAACGTATCAATACAATAATAAGTATTTGTTTACAGCTAATTTCCGAGCAGATGGATCTTCTAAATTTGGTTCAAATAATAAATACGGATATTTTCCATCTTTCTCATTAGGCTGGAAGATTTCTGACGAAGATTTTATGAAGAATTCAGCTTTTAATAATTTAAAACTCAGGGCGGGGTGGGGTATAACCGGTAACCAGGAAATTCCTCCAAAAATTACACAGGCATTGTTTAGTACGCTTGCATCTGCAAGTTATCCGCTCTACCCATCCGGCGCTTATCCTGCCGGCACTACCTATTCAAGGCTGGCTAATCCTGATATTCAATGGGAGTCATCAAAACAAACAAACCTGGGACTGGATTTTGGTTTATTGAATGGCGCTTTAACCGGTACTATAGATGTTTTCCGGAAGGTTTCCAATAACATCCTTCTGCAGGTAATTCCTGCCGATCCCGTTCAGCCTGCAGCAGAGGTATGGTCAAATGTAAAAGATATGACGATAACTAACAGAGGCATAGAATTTGAATTAGATTACAGGCATAGATCACAAAATGGAATTACTTATAATATAGGTGGTAACGTTACGTATATGAAAAATAAGGTAGAAAAATCTCCTTACTCAGTTATACCTGCCGGATCAGTATCCGGTGCCGGTATAACATCAGCCACCATCAACGGGTATGTAAATGGGCAACCTATCGGAACATTTTACTTAAAAGAATTTACCGGCCTTGATGCTAATGGCTTAAGTACTTACCGTGATCTGGATGGTGACGGTATTGTTACTGATAAGGATAGGATCGCAGCAGGAACAGCTTTACCTGATCTTCTTTATAACTTTTATGTTGGTGGCGCTTACAAAGGGTTTGACCTGAGTATTAATTTTAATGGCGTGTCAGGAAATAAAACCTATGATTATACGCAAAATGTCAGTTTCTCTAAATTAAGGCTTGCCAAAAATGTGAATTCTACCAGGGAGGCAATAGCTGACCCCAAAGAATCCTTAAATAATGCAACCCCGGTAACTTCCAGGTATCTTAAAAATGGCGCCTATCTGCGGTTGAACAATATTTCTCTCGGGTATAATTTCAATACAACAAATTTAGGAATAAGCAAATGGGTTTCTGCTATACGTTTATCTGTAACAGGGCAAAATCTTTTTGTAATTACTACATATACCGGGTATGATCCGGAGGTAAATATTGCCAGGAATATTAACGGCGTCTCTTCCTATGGTATTGATTATTTGAGTTACCCGAAAGCAAAATCCATCATTGTAGGTTTAAATTTTTCATTTTAAAATATATTTAAAAATGGCAAAGAAAATAATAAGTCTGTTCCTCATTTTTATAACCATTGTACTAACGAATAGTTGTACAAAATTAAATGAGAAGGTGCTTGATGAATCTTCTGTTGGAGGGCTTACTGATAAGCAACAGGCTGAAGGAATAACAGCGCCTGTTTATGCAAAACTCGAAGATATTTTTTTACATACCGGCTATTTTGACCTGCAGGAAATTTCTACCGATGAGGCTATTCTTCCTTTCCGGGGTGGAACGGATTGGGGTGATAACGGTATTTATGTTCAGATGCATAAACACGAAACAATCAGTTCGGATGTTAATGTTAGAAATACCTGGAACAATATATTAATAGGCGTGTCAAGGGCTGTTACCGCTATGAATGCGCTTCCATCCAACAAAGATCCTAATGCGAAAGTATTCCTGGCTGAAGCTAGAGGTATGAGAGCATATTATTCTTTACTTACGCTGGATCTTTTTGGATTGGTTTTCGTGAAAAATGATGCTTCAGAAACATCAAAGATTTTACGGGGCGAAGAAGCTATTGTATATATCAAATCAGAATTACTGGCTGTTGAGCCGGTTCTTGATAATACTACAGGCCCGGGGCGACTTACCAAAGCGGGTGTTTGGGGATTATTGGCCCGTCTATATTTAAATGCAGCAGTTTACCGTGATGTATATGCTCCATCCTTTACGTTTAAAAATGAGGATATGGATAAGGTGGTAGAATATTCAGACAAGATCATAAACTCTGGCCAATATGGGTTAGCTGCTGACTATTTTTCACTTTTCAATGATAACAACCATACCAATAAAGAATTGATTTTTGCAGTGGATCAGCGTAATGACCTGAATGGACATAACCGGTTGGCTTATTTTTCTTTATCGGGAGACCAGTTTCCTTTACCGGCTTATCCCAATGCGAATGGAACAGATGGCGCTGCCATCACCCCGGATTTTTATCGCACATGGGTAAACGCATATCTTCCTGTGGATCCGGCTGATGCCGATCCTCGTTTTTACAGGAAGAATTTAATTATTCCAAGTGATTCCTGTGTGCCGGCTGCTAACTTTAATATTGACCGTGGGATATTAAGAGGACAACAATATGGTTTGATCAGGGTTAGCGGAGTATTTTTGAAATGTGCTAACGGAAATATGAAAATAGGTAAGCTTTTTAATGTTACCAGACTCAAACCTACGTCACCCGTTAACTTCACCGAAGCTATAGACTTTTCAATTGCTGGAAGTGATTACAGTACAGGCTATAGAGTTGAAAAATATGAATTTAGTAAAACATCCGTAAGCGGTAGAAATTTTGGCGAACATGATATCGTTATTCTCCGCCTCGCGGATATTTACCTCATGCGTGCCGAAGCGAAACTGAGAAGAGGAGATGCGGGCGGGGCATTGGCGGATGTAAATCTGGTAAGAGCTTCCAGAACGGCTACTACCCCGGCTCCACCATTACCTGCTATCACCGCCGACCTGTTATTCCGCGAACGGGGATTTGAATTTTACTGGGAAATGGTGAGGCGTACAGATATGATCCGTTTTGGAAAATATGAAGGCGCCTGGACAGAAAAAACCAATACCGACAAGCAGAAAAGGATCTTTCCAATCCCGCAGACTGCTATAGACGGGGCATCTAATCTGCCGGGTTATCTAACACAAAATCCCAGTTATTAGGAGTTGCTTTATCTGGAAATGAGCATAACTCCTTTTAACTTTGTATTGAACGGTAATAAAGAATGCGCTCAAAAGGATCAGGTAAGGGCGTAAAATCTTATATTTAATTCTAAAATTCTCTGTAATGAAAACAGATTTTGCCCCTAACGAAGTAAATCCGCTACAAAGCATTGAACAATGGGAAGAAGATGTGTTAGTGCGCTATCCGGTAGCAGGAGAAAAAACAAAAGATGAATTTAGAAATTATGATAACCCGGAAAGAGATACTGTCCGGGAGTTCTACCGGCTGAATCATACTTACCAGACTTACGAGTTCGTAAGGGCAAAACAGAAAGAATTTTTGCAGTTCAACCGTAAGGAAATGCCGGTTTGGCAGGCTATGGAATTTTTAAATACACTCGTAGATGATAGTGACCCCGATACAGACCTTGACCAGTTACAGCACCTGCTGCAAACCGGGGAAGCCATCAGGGCCGATGGGCATCCTGATTGGTTTGTGTTGACCGGCTTTATACATGATATGGGTAAAGTGCTTTGTCTGTTTGGCGAGCCACAGTGGGCCGTAGTGGGGGATACATTCCCTGTTGGTTGCAAATTCTCCGATAAGATCGTGTACCCTGAATATTTTGACGCTAATCCCGACAGTAGAGACGACCGGTTCAATACCAAGTATGGGATGTACGAGCCTAATTGCGGATTGCGTAATGTACATATGTCGTGGGGCCATGATGAATACCTATACCATATCGTAAAAGATTGCCTGCCTGAGCCAGCGTTGTACATGATACGCTATCACTCTTTTTATTCCCAACACCGCGAGAAGGCTTATGAGCATTTGATGGATGATCATGACAGGGAAATGTTCAAATGGGTTGATACATTCAACCCGTATGATCTATACTCAAAAAGCCCCAAACCACCGGTGGTTTCGGAACTGAAGCCTTATTATGAAGAACTGATCGCAAAGTATCTTCCGGTAACCATACGGTTATAATACATAGTAATAAGGAATGTCTCTTTATGATACAACTATGTACCCAAGTATAATAGGTAAGAGAAGTTTGATGAGACCCGGCTAAAATGCCTGTTCGCATACTGTTTATCTAATCCTGGTTTCTTTTGCATTCTGCTTCATTCAAAACCAACGCTGCTGTATGAACCATTTACACCTCTTCGATTACGTAGTATTTTTTATTTATTTTGTTGCAGTAGCAGGGTATGGATACTGGGTATACCATAAAAAGAAAGCCAAAGAAATGGATTCCAAAGATTTCTTCCTGGCGGAGGGTTCTTTAACCTGGTGGGCTATTGGCGCTTCACTTATCGCTTCAAATATTTCTGCAGAGCATTTTATCGGGATGTCGGGCTCAGGGTTTGCATTAGGCCTGGCCATTTCATCTTATGAGTGGATGGCTGCAGCAACCCTAATTATTGTAGCCATATTCTTTATACCCATCTACCTGAAGAATAAAATATTTACGATGCCACAATTCCTGGCACGCAGGTATAATGATACAGTAGCGACACTTATGGCTATATTCTGGTTGCTTGTTTATGTTTTTGTAAACCTAACCTCGATCATTTACCTTGGCGCGCTCGCCATCAAT
Organism: Sediminibacterium sp.; assembly: GCA_046594275.1. GTDB lineage: Bacteria > Bacteroidota > Bacteroidia > Chitinophagales > Chitinophagaceae > Sediminibacterium. The sequence goes on along the minus strand of JBKJPR010000502.1, from coordinate 1,118 downwards.
TCTATTTCGGGGATCAGTTTTGAATGGTGTATGGTTGGGCTCGGCATTTTTTCCATTGTAGTAACATTAGGTGGCATGAAAGTGATCGGTTATACGGATGTGATACAGGTGCTGGTACTGATCATGGGTGGTTTGGTAACCTGTTACCTCGCGCTGAGCCTGGTATCAGAAAAATTCGGATATGGTGGCGATATTCTCAAAGGATTGAGTGTGATCAAAGACAAGGCACCTTCTCACTTTCACATGATCTTCGATAAATCCAACCCTTATTATAAGGACCTCCCTGGACTTTCCGTTTTAATAGGCGGCATGTGGATCAATAACCTGAATTACTGGGGTTGTAACCAATACATAACACAACGTGCCTTGGGAGCAGATCTTCAAACAGCCAGGAAGGGTATTCTCTTTGCGGCGTTTTTAAAACTATTGATACCATTGATCGTAGTAATACCGGGTATTACCATGTATGTAATGTACCAGAATGGTATGTTCCAGGGGGAGATGACAGATATAAATGGTATTATCAAACCTGACCATTCTTATCCTACACTCATGAACCTGTTGCCCAACGGTTTGAAAGGGCTTGCTTTTGCAGCGCTTACGGCTGCTATTGTTGCTTCTCTGGCTGGTAAAGCCAATAGCATATCCACCATATTTTCTTTAGATATCTATAAAAAATTCTTTAACAAAAATGCTTCTGAAAAAAAGCTGGTGTCAACAGGCCGTATCACAGTCGTGGTTGCCATGCTGTTAGCAAGTTTGGTGGCCCCGGCACTGCGTAACCTTGACCAGGCTTACCAGTTTATACAGGAGTATGTTGGATTCATATCACCAGGTGTATTATCCATTTTCCTGTTGGGCTTCTTCTGGAAAAGGGCAACAGCAACGGCAGCGCTTACCTCCGCTATTCTTACCATCCCGCTTTCTACCTTATTCAAATTCCTGCCATCGTGGACTAATGGCGCTTTCCCGGATCTTCCCTTTATGGATCGCATGACACTGGTATTTGTGATTCTCATGCTTTTGATGGTCATCATGAGCCTGGCCAGTCCTAAAAAGATCGATTCAGATAAACAGATCATTGTTGATACAAGTATGTTCCGTTGTACGCCGGGTTT
>JBKJPR010000450.1:0-5242 GCA_046594275.1 Sediminibacterium sp. | reverse complement strand
AAAATGACCGTATTCAGTTGCATAGTATTATTTAGAGAAGCAAATGTATTGGCAGTATTGATAGGATAGTCAATGCATTTTCGTTTTTTTAAATAAAAAGTAACAATTTCTTTACATTACTTACTTTGCAAGGCTTGTCAAAACCACCACTATGAGATTACTGGAGCGTTTTAAGTACATTAAGATCATCCGTTCTGTGGTATATGGATTTGTGGGCATTGTTACTTACCCCGGCCTCGCACTATTTAATAAGATCAGAATAGAGGGTACAGAACATTTACGCAACCTGCCCAGGCAAAACGTACTTTTTGTAAGCAATCACCAGACTTACTTTGCAGATGTTATCGCGTTCATCCATATTTTCTGTGCGGTAAAATGGAGGAAGAACAACAGGCTGGGCCTCCCTTATTACCTGCTCAATCCTTTTACCAATGTATATATAGTGGCGGCAGAAGAAACGATGAACGGGAGCTGGATAAGCCGCTTGTTAAAACTGGGTGGCACACTCACCGTTAAACGTACCTGGCGCGCAGAGGGAAAGGACGTTGCCAGGAGCCGTGATGAATCGGATACAAAAAAAATTGATGAAGCGCTTGATAAAAGCTGGGTGGTTACCTTTCCGCAGGGTACCACCAAACCGTTTGCTCCCGGCAGAAAAGGCACAGCGCATATCATCAAAAATAACCAGCCAGTTGTTGTACCAGTAGTGATTAATGGTTTTTGGCGGGCATTTAATAAGACAGGGCTGGCCTTTAAAAAGAAAGGCTCCTTATTATCAGTCCGTTTTAAAGAACCTATGGTGATCGATTATACCCAACCTGTTGAAGCTATCCTCGACCAGGTGATGGAAGCCATTGAACAAAGTAAAACCTATATGCTGAAAAGCAAGCACCATATGATGCACATACTTGGGAAGTAGTGAATGGTCAATGGTGAATAGTGAATGCATTGTTCACACTTGACCCTTAATCAGTCTTTTATAAACAGTGCCCTTAATTCATTTGCATCATCGGGTTTCATTTTCCCTGCCAGTATCAGCCGTATCTGTCTTCTTCTTAATGCACCCTCAAACAAACGTTTTTCTTCTTCTGTTTCGGGGATCAGTTGCGGCACCACACGCGGTTTTCCATTAGGGTCCAGTGCCACGAACGTGAAGAAAGCCTCATTGCTTTCATATTTATACTGGTGCAAAAGGTCCTCTCCCCAAACCCGTATATTGATCTCCATAGAAGTATGGAATGCCCTGCAAACCTTGGCCTCTATATGTACTACGTTTCCCAGTTTAATGGGATTCTTAAAACTGAGATTGTCTACAGAAGCTGTCATACTTGGCGTATTACAATGCTTGCCTGCCGCAATGCCTGCTGCTATATCCATCCAGTACATCAGACGGCCGCCCATCAGGTTGCCAAATGTATTGGTATCATTGGGCAAAACCAGTTCATTCATGATGGTAAAGCTCTCAACCGATTTTTTTGGTTCCATGCAATTTTTTTTTGTGCGTAAAGATACGGGGAGGTTTGGAGTTTGGTGTTTGGAGTTGAGATTGAAGTCTGTCGTCAATCAATCAAACAACCACTTGCTCTAATTTTTCGAGGTACGCGTTATCTACATCGGCGCCGATACCGGGGGCATCTGACAATTGTAACTGCATGCCGGAATAGGTCACACCACCAGTTACCGGGTCGGTGAGATGGCCGAGTAAACAGGTATCGAGGTCATAGAATTTGATGTTATTGTTTGCCATGGCAAAATGCACTTTGGCGGTTAAGGCAACCCGGCTTTCGAGCATGCCGCCCATCATACAGGAAATATGATTTTTTTCTGCCACCGCATTGATCAAACCTGCTTCATAGATACCGCCGCTTTTAGCAAACTTGATATTGATATACGCACAGGCTTTATTGCGGATGATGCGTTCTGCATCATGGTGTGTAAAAACGCTTTCGTCTGCCATAATGGGAATAGGTGATACACCGCAAAGGGCGGGTAACCTTTCATCATTCCATGTACGCATAGGCTGTTCGCAAAACTGGATATCAAATTCAGCTAATGCGGTAAGGGCAAGCACTGCTTCCTCGTAAGTCCAGCCTTGGTTGGCATCTATCCTTAACTGGATATCCTTACCAATAGCCATCCTGATCTGGCGGATCCTTTCAATATCATCGTTTACTTTTTTGCCCAGTTTCACTTTGATAATATTGACAGATCTCTCTTTGAACTTTACAGCAATTGCCGCCATTTTCTCCGGCGTATCGATGCCAATGGTCAAATCGCTTTCGATAAGTTTTTTCTGGCCACCCAGGTATTGATACAGGGGTTGATTGGCCGCTTTGGCGGCTATATCATACAGTGCAAGGTCAAAAGCGCTTTTGGCAGTGTAATTGCCTGCGGTGAACAGGTCCAGTTCTGACAGTCTTTCTTCTATAGGGTCAGCAGTCTTATTTTTCCAGAGCGCTGCAAAATCTTTGGCCATTTCAAAACAGGTCGCCTGCGTTTCACCGGCTATCATTGGGAAAGCTGAGCATTCCCCCACACCGGTAATGCCCTCATTGGTATGTATGCGGATAAAAAGATTCTGTGCAAACGCCATAGTGCCCGTGGCTATGGTAAAAGGTACCATGGGAATGGTGTATTTATAAATCTCTGTATGTGTAATGGTCATGCACGAATGTCAGTATTTGTTCGCAAATGCTGTATAATTCTTCGTTTCAGGTTACCAGTTATCTGTTAATACCGTCAACCGGCAACAGGTAACACGAACCGTAAGGAAAGCCATCCCGACCCTCTGCTCCCTCTTTTTTAAAAATAATTCACTGTTTGGGGTAAAAGCTTTTTTTACTTATCGTTCGTGTACCGATATTCGCACTACGAACGCAAGTTAGCATGAACATTTCCTTCGACAATACTGAGAATGCCTTTGCCTACAAGACCGATAAAGAGTTGAAAGGCGCGCAGTTCCTGTTCAGTACCATGGAGTTTCCCTGGTTTGTACAGATAGGTACGCGATTGACCCCCTTTATCATGAAAACAGGTTTGCCGGTGCATGGTATTATCCGTAAGACGATCTTTAAGCAGTTCGTTGGTGGAGAAACCCTGGAAGAAACTGCCGCAGTAGGTAGTGTACTGGGCAAATACGGGGTACAGGTGATTTTGGATTATGGCGTAGAAGGTAAACAGGGCGAAGAAAGTTTTGACCATGCCACAGAAGAATTTATACGGGTGATCAGCTATGCGGCCACTCAGACCAATATTCCTTTTATCAGTATCAAAGTAACCGGCCTTGCGAGATTTGGATTATTACAAACCCTTGATGAAGCGCCCCGTTTGCGCAGTGGTATCCATGATCATGAAGAAGAGATAGATGAATGGGACAGGGTCCGCGAAAGAATGTATACCATCTGTGAGGTGGCTGCCGAAAAAAATATAGGTGTACTCATTGATGCGGAAGAAAGCTGGATACAGGATCCCGTAGACAGGCTGACCATGGAAATGATGGAGATATTCAACAAAGAAAAAGTGATCGTGTATAATACGATACAGTTGTATCGACACGACAGGTTGCATTTTCTTAAACTTTCTCACCAGATAGCACAGCAGCAGCATTTTATGCTGGGCATGAAACTGGTTCGCGGAGCCTATATGGAAAAAGAAAGAAGCAGGGCGCAGGAAAGAGGGTATTCAAGCCCTATTCAACTCAACAAAGAATCCACTGACCGTGACTATAATGCTTCAGTTACTTATTGCATTAATAACATAGAGGAAATATCGGTTATCGTTGCTTCTCATAACGAGCAAAGTAACCTGCTGGCCGCCCGGTTATTGGATGAAAAGGGATTACCCCACGATCACCCCCACATTCATTTTTCGCAGCTATACGGTATGAGCGATAATATTACTTTCAACCTGGCCAAAGAGGGGTTCAATGTCAGCAAATACCTGCCTTTTGGCCCTATCCGTGATGTGATTCCTTATCTTATGCGCCGTGCACAGGAGAACAGCAGCGTAAGCGGGCAGACAGGCAGGGAACTGTCGCTGATCAAGAAAGAATTAAAACGCAGGAAGAACAGGGTAGGCCAGGCAATTCACAGCTTCTCCCCACTGTGATCATTATTCTTTTCTGCATCCCTTTTTCAAGTGTATTTTGCAGGTTATGCAGCAATACCACCAGCTACTCAGGCATATATTAGAAAATGGGGCTTCCAAAACGGACCGTACCGGTACCGGTACCATCAGTTGTTTTGGGTACCAGATGCGGTTCAATTTACAGGAAGGATTTCCGATGGTGACCACGAAAAAACTGCATTCCAGGAGCATCATCTATGAATTGCTCTGGTTCCTGCGGGGTGAAACCAATGTGCAATACCTGAAAGATAATGGCGTAAGTATCTGGAACGAATGGGCCGATGAAAATGGCGAACTCGGTCCGGTATACGGTAAACAATGGCGTAGCTGGCAAGGGGCTGACGGTAAGGTGATAGATCAGGTAACTGATGTAGTGAACCAGATCAAAACGAACCCGGATAGCCGCCGCCTCATCGTAAGCGCCTGGAACGTAGCCGAATTGCCTGAGATGGCTCTTATGCCCTGCCATACCCTTTTCCAGTTCTATGTAGCTGATGGGAAATTGAGCTGTCAACTCTACCAACGCAGTGCCGATGTGTTCTTGGGCGTTCCTTTTAATATTGCTTCCTATGCTTTGTTAACGATGATGATGGCACAGGTATGTGGGCTGGAATACGGCGATTTTGTACATAGTTTCGGCGATGTGCATTTGTATAACAACCATATGGAACAGGCACAACTACAGTTAAGCAGGGAACCTTACCCATTGCCGCAAATCAAACTGAATCCTGCCGTAAAAGATATTTTCGGGTTCCGTTTTGAAGATTTTACGTTGGAAAATTACCAACATCACCCGCATATTAAGGCGCCGGTAGCTGTTTAGGTTGTAAGTAATAAGTTATGCGAATCAGGGGTTAAACCATCCCTCTGGAGTTATCTGAGCGAGTGTAAGGTTTCAATAAGAGAAAGACAAGAGAAAAGAAGAAAAAAAAGAAGCTCTTTTGCCTCTTTTTCTTCTGTCCTTCTCTTATTGAAACAGCATTGGAGAATGCTACTATTTCGTACGACTAATTTCGCCTCACCTGCCCGTCCGTTCAGGCGGGGATCAGTGTATAGATTTTATCGGTGTGAACCCTGACAAAAAATAATCAACCGTTAAACCCCTGATTGGCATAAG
>JBKJPR010000341.1:0-2972 GCA_046594275.1 Sediminibacterium sp. | reverse complement strand
ATGGGATAACCTATCAGGGCCAGGTCGCCAACCACATCCAGCAATTTATGCCTGGCTGGTTCATTGGGGAATCGCAGTTCGAGGTTATTGAGATAGCCTTCGCTTTTCACTTCTATCCTGTCGCGTTTAAACACTTTCGCCAAACGGCTCATTTCCGCATCGGTAACGGCTTTGTCAACCACTACAATGGCATTATTGATATCTCCGCCTTTGATCAGGTCATTGTCCAGTAATGCTTCCAGCTCATGCAAAAAACAAAATGTACGGCAAGGTGCGATCTCAGTTTTAAAATCTTTGATGGTTTTCAACCCCGCATGCTGGGTGCCCAAAACAGGGCTGTTAAAATCAATCAGGGTAGTGATCTGGTAATCCATAGAAGGCAACGCCACCATTTCTACGCGTTTCTCATCATCGTAGTGATAAATATTCTCATCTATGCTATACCAGGCTTTAGTGGCTTCCTGTTCTACCACGCCGGATTCTTCAATCATGTTAATGAAGGGAGTAGAGCTGCCATCTATAATGGGTATCTCAGGACCGTTCAGTTCAATCAATACATTATCCACGCCCATTCCCACCAGGGCGGCCAGCACATGTTCTACTGTACTCACTTTGGCTTCGCCGGACTGTAAAGTGGTACCCCGGCTGGTATCTGTTACCAGATCGCAATCGGCTTTGATAATGGGCTGTTGTGGCATATCAACCCGCTGGAACTGTATGCCAAAACCCGGGTTCGCGGGTCGCAGGGTCATGTCCACTAAAACACCGGTATGTAATCCTGTTCCACTGATGCTGATAGAACTGTTAAGTGTATGCTGCTTGTCGGGATTGAAATGTATATCCATTCTTTGATTCAATTTATGAGATGGCCGCCTACTTTTATTGATCCAGTAGTCGGCGCAGTAATTATCCCCCTCATGCTGCTTTGCTTTATGATGGGGCGGACATGCTTATCGAAAATATATTCGGCAAAAATAAGATTTAACGCGGTTAAATAGCTTTTTCAGGCATTTACGCGTTCAGCAAGGAGTTGTTCCACCATTTTTTCGAGTTCTTTCACCCTTTTTTCAAGATCCGGGAGATTACGGGCCATAGCCTGTATACGGAGAGAACTGGAAACATCTGCTGCAGGGGTGCCGCTTAAGGAACGGTTGGGTTCTTTTACAGTTTTGGTGATGCCGCTCTGCCCGGCTATCTTACTGCCGTCGGCAATGGTAATATGACCGGCTGTACCCACCTGCCCACCCATCATTACATTCTTACCCACTTTGGTGCTGCCGCTGATACCCGTGAGTGCTGCAATTACGGTATTGCAACCTATTTCCACATTATGGGCTATCTGTATCAGGTTATCCAGTTTAACGCCCTGGCGTATAATGGTAGATCCCATGGTTGCCCTGTCTATAGTGGCATTAGCGCCAATTTCAACAAAATCTTCCAGCACTACATTGCCTATCTGGGGTACTTTCTGATAACTGCCATCAGCCTGTGGGGCGTAGCCAAACCCATCGCTGCCGATAACAGTGCCTGCATGAATGGTTACATTTTTTCCGATCACACAGTCGTGATAGATTTTAACCCCGGCATGTATGATAGTGTTATCGCCTATCTGCACATTATCGCCTATGATCACTCCCTGAAAGATCTTTACATGATTGCCGATCGTACAGTCCCCGCCAATATAGGCAAAGGCTCCCACGAAAATATTCTCACCCAGGTTGGTACTGGCCGCAATAAAACTGGGTTGCTGAATGCCGGTAAGTTGTTGTGTCATCAGTTCCTGGTACTTTGAGAGCAGGGTGGCAAAAGCAGTATAGGCATCCGGTACGCGTATTAGGGTGGCGCTCACCGGTTGCCTGATCTCCTGGTTCTCATTGACAATAATAACGGAGGCTTCTGTCTGGTAGAGGTATTCTTCATATTTGGGATTGGCTAAAAAAGAAATCTGTCCTTTTTTAGCCTCTTCGATTTTGCCAAAAGAGGTAACAGCCGCAGAAATATCGCCTTCTGCTTTACCATTGACCAGGAGCGCTATTTGTGCGGCGGTAAATTGCATATAGGGGGTTTTAGTCGATAGTCAATGTTCCATTGGCCATAGTAATAAACGGTTGGAATCTTTTCCCGCTATGGACTATGGGCGATGGTCTATCGACTAAGTGAGCAAACAAATGTAAAATTTTTTAACCGCGGCGGAAAGGTTTTGGTGAATTAATGCATTCTCAATCCGCGAGATATCCTGTACGGTACCATCTTTGAAGAGGATATTGATCCGCTCATCCCTGGTCTGGTACATGGTATTGGTGGCTTCTCCGGTAAAGCAGAGATAATGGATATGGGCCGGGTCAATGTTAAACCTGTTGATAGCCTGCACCTCTTTTTCCCTGATAAAATCCATATCAAAGGGCTCAGCCTGCAACCGTGCTTTATACAGGCGGCGGTCGAGAAAGCGGCCGCAAAGCAGCGATAGTATCTTATCAGGGTGATGGCTCCAGCGCTTGATGGCATGCATCACATCATGGTCATCAAGGGAACAGAATTTTTCCAGCGATGCGGTATCCATTTGCCCATCAAACTCCCCTAAGAAAAAATCCAGTTCTGATTGGGTTGCCAGCGCTGCATCTTTTTTTGCATAAATCTCCTTTACCCTTTCCAGTATCTTCACCAGCATTTTCTCTGCTGCCAATACGGTTTTATGCAGGTATACCTGCCAGTACATCTGCCGCCTGGCCACTAAGAATTTTTCTACGCTGTAAATGCCTTTTTCCTCCACCATCAGTTGCCCCTCATGTACAACCAGCATTTTTAAGATCCGGTCGTAGCCAATCACACCTTCACTTACGCCGGAATAAAAACTATCGCGGCTCAGGTAATCCATGCGGTCCACATCTAACTGTCCGCTGATCAGTTGATGCAAAAAAGGTTTGTGGTATTGGTCAGTAAATATATTAATGGCCAGCGCCAGTTGCCCGTCC